>JAVJQK010000082.1 GCA_040218145.1 Sandaracinaceae bacterium
CCGAAGGATCTCGGAGCGCGACGGCCTGATTCTCGGTTCGGGGCGACGAGGGAATGCTTCAGCATTTTCGAGGAGCCACGGGCCGAGAGGCGGGCCGTCCCGCCCGAGAGACGAGGAGCGAGGTTCTTCAACGGGCTCCTAACTCTTCGGGGGCAGGGAATCGAGAAGGCGCCCGATTCCTCGCGCCACGGAGTCCATGCTCCGTCGGCGCCCAGCGCCCACGAACTGAAGCAGATAGAGCTTCCAAACCGGGGGTTCTCCCGGCCGCACGGAGACCTTGAGATGGGACATCATGTGGCCGAGCGAGTCTCCGCCCTCGAGATCGAGTGGCTCCCTCCGCGCACCGACATGATCCCAGATCGCGGCGCCGAGGTCCGGGATGGACCGGCAGCGCTGAAGGAGCGGCACCGACGCGGCGCGCAGCTCAGGGTGCGTCTCGAGGTCGATCTCCAGCCCCATGCGCACGCAGCGACCCCCGCGCCAATCCTCGACGCGACTGGCCTCGATCTCGGTGATGGCGGCGAGAAAGGTCTCCAGCTCTCGGGGGACGGCGGGGCCTCCGCCGAAGCTCGTCAGCTCTCGGAGGTGCTCCCGATGGGTCCCCCGCACGTACGTCTTCAGGGTTCGTTGGTCGCCCTTCACCGACATCCCGACCTGGTTGATCCGCCCACCTCTCTGGGAGGCGCGCAGGGCGCTCAGGGTGTCCTGGAGCTCGTCTGGAGCGGCTCCGCCGAAGAGCCATCGCCATTGGGCGTCATGAATCTCCTCGGTGTGGCGCCGCCCGTAGAAGATGATGTTGAGGCCCACCACCTCGGGGCGAGGTTCCCCTGCCAGCGCGACGTACACGATACGAGGCCGGGGGAGCGCCGTCGACGGGTGAGTGCTGGCCCAGCCCGACTCCTCGATGCGCGCCAGCAGGTCGTGGAGGGGCTCGGCGAGCGATGTGCTGTCCAGCGTCGCCTGGAGGAGATTCGACACTCTCGAGGGACCGGGGGTTCGCTGGGGCGCGTCGAACAGGAATGGGAAACCGACGCTGACACCGACGCGCCACGGATCGGTCAGCCCGACCTCGAGGCCGTGCGGGCAGACCGCGAGGTCTCGCGGGAGCGCTCGCAGCGTCGCCAGGGCCGCGTGCCAGCCCGCGGACTCACGCAGGTCGTCCCGAAAGTCTCCCGTCCATCGCCCGAGCAGCGCGTCCAGGCCCTGTGGCCTCCAGCTCTCGACCAGCCCATCTCGATCCATCGCTGGGCGAGATTACTCGATCTCGGGGGCGCCTGACTTCATCCGCGAGCCCTTCCCGCGTTCCGCTCCGCCAACGCTGTCAGCGCCACTTTCCCCGTCTCGGTGCGCGGGAGCGCGTCGAGGCGGTGCAGCTCGGTCGGGATCATGTACGGGGGCAGGAGCGCCGCGCAATGGAGTCGGAGCGCGCGCGCGTCCGCGTCGCCCACGAAGTAGGCGGCCAGGCTCTCGCCCCGCGGGACGACCGCGCACTCGACGACGCCCGGGTGCTGGGCCAGCGCGTGCTCGACCTCGCCGAGCTCCACCCGGTGGCCCCGCACCTTCACCATGCGGTCCCGGCGCCCGTGGAAGCGCAGCACGCCGCCCTCCTCGGTGACGAGGTCGCCGGTCGCGTGTCGTCGCGGCGGCGCCGAGAGCGGCTCGCCCCAGTAGCCGCACATCACCGCCTCGCCCTCGATCACGAGCTCGCCGCCGTCGAGGTGGCCGCGCAGGTGAGGCAGGACCTCGCCGATCGGGATGGGAGGGTCATCCGGCTCGAGTGACGTGACCCGATGCGCGGTGCACACGTTCGTCTCGGTCGGCCCGTAGAAGTTCTCGTAGCGCGCGCCCGGGTGCGCCTCCATCAGGGCGGCGAGCGCGGGCACGGGGAAGACCTCCCCGGCGAAGACGATCGCGCGGAGCGAGGTGAGGTCCGCGTGGTGCTCGAGGAGCCGCGTCCAGAGAGTGGGCACCGCGTACATCACCGTCGGGCGGTGCTCGGCGATCCAGGCCGCGAGGGTCGCGGGGAAGAGCGACGCCTCGTGCGGGGGATGGAGGACGTGCGCGCCGGCCTCCACCGCGGCGAAGAGATCGAAGGTCGCCAGATCGAAGGTGATCGGCGCCACTGCCGCCACGCGATCCTCCGGGGACAGCGCGAGCCGCTCCACGGCCCAGCGCGGGAAGGCGACGGCGCCGCGGTGATCCCAGGTGACGCCCTTCGGCGCGCCCGTGCTGCCCGACGTGTAGAGGATGAAGGCGAGATCCTCGGGCGAGGGCGCGGCCTCGAGCGGCGCGTCCGGAATCGACTCGAGCGCGACGCAGCGCATGCCCTCGCCAGCGGCGGCCTCGATGCGCGAGGCGAGGCGCGCGTGCGCCGCGTCGTGCAGGAGCAGCGCGGCGCCGGCGTGGGCGAGCGTCGCACGGGCGCGCGCGGGCGGCGCGCTGGCCGAGAGCGGGACGGCGACCGCGCCGGCGGCGAGCGCGCCGTGGAAGGCGGCGCTGAGGGGGGCGTCGCGCGCGGCGAGCAGGCCGACGCGTGATCCTGCCGCGCCCTGGAGGAGTCGCGCGACCCCTCCCGCGCGGGCCGCGAACGCCTCGTAGGTGAGCGCGCCCGCCGCGAGCCGCCTCGGGTGCGCGCGCGCGGCGCGGAGGAGGGCGGCGGTGAGCGTCTCGGTCATCGTCCGCCTCAGAGGCCGAGGTGGGCGGCCAGGATCACCCGCTGCATGTCGCTGGTGCCGCTGTAGAGCACGCCGCCGATCGCGTCGCGGAGGTGCGCGGGGAGGCCGGTCTCCTCGAGGTAGCCCGTGCCGCCGTGGAGGCGGATGGCGTCGAGGTGCTGGGCGAGCGCCCACTCGCTGAGGCGCAGCTTGGTGAGGCACGCGAGCGGCGCGTCGAGCGTGCCGTCGACGAGCGCGGCGCAGGTCTTCTCGAGCAGCATTCGCGCGAGCACGTAGCGCTCGTACATCTCGACCACCCGCGCCGCGACGAGCTGGTTCTTGCCGATGGGGCGGCCGAACTGGCGGCGGGTGCGCGCGTGCTTCAGGCCCGCCTCGAGCTGCGCGCGCATCACCCCGACGGCGGGCGCGAGGATGAGCGCCCGCTCGTGCAGCATCGCGGTGTGAAAGACGGCCGCGCCGCGACCCGGGCCCTCGAGCACGGCGTCCGCCGGCACCCGGCAGCCCTCGAGATAGAGGCTGGTGAGGCTCGCGCGCGCGAGGCCCATCTTGTCCATCGGCGCGCCGACGGTGAGCCCCGCCGCCCCGCGCTCGAGTACGAAGCCGGTCACGCCCTGCTCTGGGACGCGCGCGAAGACGACGAAGACGTCCGCCTCGGCGCCGTTCGTGACCCAGAGCTTGCTGCCGCTCAGGAGGTAGCCGTCGCCGTCGGGCTCGGCCCGCGCCGCCATCGCCATCGTGTCCGAGCCGGCCTCGGCCTCGCTCGCCGCGTGCGCGCCGATCTGCTCCCCGGATCGGAGCTTCGCCAGATGTTTTGCTTTGATGCGATCGCTGCCGTGCGCCGCGATGGGGGCGAGCGCGGCGCAGGCGTGCGCGCCGAGGGCGAAGCAGAGGCCCGCGTCGGCGCTCTCGCCGAGCCCCTCCCAGGTGTGCGCCAGGGTGTCGGCGTCGAGGTCGGGGGCGAAGAGCCCGAAGGCGCCGACCTCCCGGAACGCGTCTGGCAGCGAGCGCTCGCGGAGGCTGGCCCCGAGCTTGATCGCCTCGCGCTGCACGTCGGAGCGCGCGGGGAGCGCGCGCATCAGCCCTTCAACCTCGCGCGGTCCTCGGCCGCGAGCAGCATGTCGAGCCCGCCGTTGCCCTCGTCGAAGAGGAACGCGGCGCGGTAGCCCATCTCGCGCGCCTCTCCGAGCGCGGCGAGGCAGCCGTCGACGTCGCGCGCGGGCCGGGTCGCGAGCACCGTGTCGCGCACGAGTGAGATCTCGGCCGCCGCTCGCAGCGAGCCCGCGCCGTGCGCGGCGTAGATGTCGAGCCCGGCTCCGTCGCAGCGACCGTCCACGATGGGGCCCAGGCCCTGGACCGACGCCGTCACCGGGACCTCGGAGCGACTCGCGTGCGCGCTTCGCGCCGCCTCGGTGAGCTGCGCGTGCGCCGACGACCACGTCACGCCCTCGCCGATCTCCGCGTCCCAGCCCGAGGCGAGATCGATCAGCCACGCGCCGTCGGGCGCCGCCACCGGGTGCATCTCCTCGGTGATCCAGCACGCCTTCAGCCCGCGCTCGTCGATCGCGGCCTGCGCCGCCTGCGCGCCCTCACGCACGCGGAGCCGCACGGCGTCGAGGCCGAGCTCCTGGACGCCGTCGAGCCTCCGCTGGAGCTTGCCGAGGTCGCCGTCGAAGGAGAGGTTCACGCCGCGCACGAAGCCGTCGCCGATGCGCGCGCGCCGCTTCGCGATCGCGTCGGCCGACTCCGGACCCTCGGCGGGCGGCTTGCGCAACGCGACCGCCATCGCCGCGAAGGTGTGCAGCTTGAACTCGCTCATGCGGTGGTGGAGCGTGTCCCAGTCGTCGCTCGTGTAGAGGGTGGTGCCCTCGATTTCGAGCCCGCTCGGGGCGATGGCGTTCCGTTGCAGGGCGAGCCGGTCGTAGACGACGTCGTCCTCGCTCCGCCGCTCCACCTCGTCGTAGTCGACCGTGAGGTAGAGGATCCCGCCTGGCTTCAGCACGCGGTTCATCTCCCGCGCGACGGCGGGCTGGGCGTCGGGGTCGATGTGCTCGAGGACCGAGATGCAGTAGACGCGGTCGAAGGTCGCATCCGGGAACTTCAGCGCCGTCATGTCCATCTCGACGGGCACGACCGCCGCGCGGTGGAACTCCGCGGCGCGCGCGAGCATGGTCAGCCAGCGCAGGTCGTTGTCGATGGCGACGACGGTCGCGCCGAGCGAGGCGAGGCGGATCGGCAGCGCGGACACCCCGCAGCCCGCGTCCAGCACCAGCTCGCCCTCGGGCGCGGCGTGGCGGGTCAGCGCCCACGGGTACTCCCAGACCTTCGACGGGTAGACGAAGGAGAGCTGCTGGCCGGCCTCTTCTTTCTCTCGCGCGATCTGCGCCGCGATGCCGCGGTTCGCCCCCGCCATCGGCTCGCGCCGGATGTCGTCGGGCTCGAGGATGCGGTTCTGCGCCTGCTCGGGCGCGGGCTCGTCGCCGGTGGGGTGCACGACGGGCGGCTCGAGGGGAACCGGCCGCTCGGGCTTGACGAACTCCTCGTCGCTCACGCGTCCTTCTTTCGCTGCACGAACGCGCGGATGGCGGCGAGCGTCCGGAAGTTGGCCGGCACGATCTCGTCCTGCGCGACGGTGATGCCCTCGGCGTCCTCGAGGTTCGCGACCAGGCGGATGATGGCGAGCGAGTCGAGCATGCCCGGCGCGAGGAGATCCTCCTCGTCCGTCACGTCCTCGACCCCGGGGAGCTCGTCCTTCAGGAACTGGCGAAGCGGTTCGCTCACGGCGCGGGATGGTAGCGCATGCCGGCCTCCGTAGAAGGCTCGCGCTTCCGTCGGTCCCAGACCATGTGCAGCATCGCGCCCGTGGCCCAGCCCCAGAGCCCCATCACGAAGAGGCCGAAGATGGTCAGCTCGCCCCACCACGGGATGGCCCAGACCTGCATCGCCACGCCCGCGGCGGCGCACGGGACCGTCCATCGGGAGGCGCGTCGGAAGTAGCCGAGCAGCACCCGAAGCTGCGCGTGGCTGAAGAAGCACGGGAAGTACGCGCTGGCGATCATCGGGTAGTCCGAGACGTTCATCGTCGAGACCATCGGGTAGTGGAACGCGAACAGGGTCAGCACCGCGGGGATGCGGAGCCGCGGGACCCGCCACGCGATCCACGGCACGCAGCACTCGACGAAGATCGTCCCGTAGATGGCGCAGTAGGCGGCCCACGTGGGCAGCTCGCTGCCGAGGTCGGCGTACACCCAGAACTGCCCCATGCCGTGCACGGCGGCGCTCGTCGGGATGGCGAAGAAGTTCTCGTTGATCTTGTGGAAGCCCGCGAAGAAATAGTTGACGCAGACGATCAGCGCGAGCCCGTCCGCGGCGTAGCGATCGACGACCCGCGCGCGCGGCCCACGGCCCCGGAAGTCGTGCGCCCCGAGCAGCCAGGCGACGATCCAGACCACGCCGAGCATCGTGAGCCCGCTGAACATGTGGCTCATGTGATTTCGGATGCGGTACGGGTACGTCAGGTAGTGCGCCCAGTAGATCAGGATCACCGCGAGCAGCCACTGCCGCCGCCGGTCGACGGCGAGGCCGATCACCGCCGCGGCGAGCATGAAGGCGAGCACGACCGGGACCCACCCCGGCAGGTGCTGGTGCCATCCCGGCTGGAACGCCTCCCGCGCCCACGCGTGCGCCTCCCAGGGGCGGTCCTCGCCGAGCAGCTGCAGCGTGTGCCCGACGAAGGCGGGAATCAGCAGGATCCCGAACGCCTGCAGCCGCAGATCCTTGCTGATCACGGATCCTCCGGCGGCCACGGGTAGGGGTAGTGGCTGTCGTAGAGGCGGACCGGGATCCACGCGTGAGGCGCGCTGAAGCGCGGATCCGCGCAGGCGTCGTCGGTCCTCTGCACGGGTCCGCCGGCCGCCGGCCGACGCGCGACGGCCACCGCGTGGCCCGCGTCACAGAGCTGCCGGATCGCGACCCGCATCGCCTCGTCGTTGTGCTGGATCCCGTCGCGCCGGAGCCACTCCACGAGATCGCCGAGGCGCCCCGCGCGCGGCTCTGGCGTCACGTCCACCTCGAGGTCGATGTAGAAGATCCAGAGCGAGCTCAGCATGCGCTGCGGCGCGATCAGGTGGTTGTTCCCGCCGTCCTCCCAGGAGAGCCCGGAGAACATGGTCTGACAGCTGTCGTCCCGGAGCCCCAGGTACGGGAGGCTGTTGTTCGTGACCTGCAGCGCGCCGACGATGGCCACCGCGGCGAAGAGCGCGCGGCGCAGCCGCCGGTCGGCGTCGGGGGTCGTCTCGCGCGGGCGGGGCATGGCTCGCGCGCCACTCTACCGCGCCCGGCCGGGTTCGGTTGCGCAGACGCGCACGACCTGCGCGGCCGCAGCCCGTCTCGCGCCGGTGCGGCCCTCGGCACGAGACGTGCGGCATCGCAGCTGGGACCTCGAACGAGGGACGAGATGGCACGAGCGAGCCCGAACCCGACATCCCCGTGGCCGAGCTCCGGGCAGCTGGACGAGGCGCTCCGTCGCGAGAGAGCGGGCAGGGCGAGCGCGGGGCACGTGGCGCTCACCGTGGCCAATCGCAGCGATCAGCCGCTGACCGCGCTGCACATCGTCGGGGCGCTGACGCCGGGGTGGGGCGAGGACTGGCTGTGCGGTGTGAGGCTCGCGCCAGGCGAGGAGATCCGGCTCGAGTGGCTCTGTCAGGAGCGCAGCTATCACCTGCGCGTGTCCGGCGCCGACGGGCTGCCCGTCGGCTACCGATCGCTCCGCCCGGAGCCCGGCCAGGCCTGGCGCTGGGTCTTCACCCTCGCGCGGCGCTGAGGCCGTCCTCTACTCGGAGAGCTTGCGGAGCTTGTTGAGCGCGAGCAGCGCCTTGGGGAGGTTCCCGCCGAGCAGGCCGTGGAAGGCCTGCGCCATCGGCGCGTACTTCTGCCGGTAGGGGAACCAGAACGGCTCGAAATCCAGCTTGCCCTTGTCGACCATGATCGACTTCTGGTGCGTGAACGCGAGCAACCCTTCTGGCCCGTGGTAGCGGCCGAAGCCGCTGTTCTTCACGCCGCCGAAGGGCAGCGCCGGGTTGCCCGTGATGGCCACCACGTCGTTGACCATCACCTGGCCGCTCTCCATGCGGGAGGCGAGCGCGAGGCCCTTGTCGACGTCGCGCGTCCAGACCGAGCCGTTCAGCCCGTACTGGTGATCGCTCGCGAGCCGCACCGCCTCGTCGGCGTCCTTCACGCGCACCACGGGCAGCACCGGGCCGAAGGTCTCCTCGCGGTAGATCTCCATGTCGGTGGTGACCTCGGTGATCAGCGTCGGCGCGAAGAACTGCCCGGGGCGGTCGAGCCGCTCGCCGCCGCGCAGCACCTTGGCGCCCGCCGCGATCGCGCCTCTCAGGTGTTGCTCGACCGTCTCGATCTGCCGCGGGAAGGTCATCGGGCCCATGTCGGCGTGCTCGTCCGGCCCACCGACGCGCACCTTGTCGACCTCGCGCTCGAGCAGCGCGACGAAGCGGTCGTGCACCGCGTCCTCGACGAAGATGCGCTCGACCGAGATGCACATCTGGCCGCAGTTGACGAGGCCGCCCCAGACGGCGGCCCGCGCCGCGCGCTCGAGGTTCGCGTCCGCGCAGACGATCATCGCGTCCTTGCCGCCCAGCTCGAGCTCCACCGGGATGGGCTTCTTCGCCGCCGCGGCCATGACCTTGCGGCCCGTCGCCACCGAGCCGGTGAAGAAGAGCTTGTCGACGTCGGCCTCACAGAGCGCGGCGCCCGTCGAGCCGTCGCCCTGGATCACCTCGACGACCCCGCGCGGCAGGCCGATGCGCCGGAAGATCTCGTCCATGATCTCGCCCGTGAGCGGCGTGACCTCGGAGGGCTTGAGCACGACCGTGTTGCCGGCGATGAGCGCGGAGACCGTCGGCACCATCGAGAGCTGGAACGGGAAGTTCCAGGGCGAGATGACCCCGATCACGCCCATCGGGAAGTGCTCGATGTAGCTCTTCTTGCCGGGGAAGATGATCGGCGTCCCGACCCGCTTGCGGGCGAGCGTCTTCGGAGCGGTCTTGCGGTAGTGATCGATGAAGAGCGGGATGCTCATCAGCTCGGTGAGCAGCGAGTCGACGAGGGGCTTGCCCGTGTCCTCGCTGATGCGGCGCGCGTACTCCTCGCCGTGCGTGCGGACGACGTCCTTGATGCGCGAGAGCATGCGCAGCCGGTCCTGCAGCGCCGTGTCGCGCCACGCGGGGAAGGCGGCGCGGGCGCGGCCGACCGCGGCGAAGACCTCGTCGCGTGAGGTGATCGGGAAGGTGCCGAGCGGCTCGCCCGACACCGGGCTGCGCTTGTCGATCACCGGGCCTCGAGCTGCCTCCGAGCCGCTGCTTCCTACCGTCTGCGTCGTCTCCATCGCGTTCCCCTCCAGGTCGTCGAAGCATGCGCGGCGCTGCACGGCCGCGCCAGCCTGGCTATGGTTCGTGGGGGATCATGAGCGACGCCTACCGCGAGCCAGCGCGCGAGACCTCCGCGGAGCCTCCCCGCGTGGTGGGGACGTCCCTCGCGAGCGCCGCCATGCTCGGGACGGCGGCGATGGGCGGCGTGGCCGGCGCGGCCCTGCTCGGCAGCTTGGAGCTCGCCGCGCTCGCCGCCGCGGGGGCCTGCGCGGCGGTGACGCACCTGGCCCGCGCGCGCCGTCGTCGGCGCCTCGAGGGCGAGGTGGCGCGCTTCCTCGGCGACTCCATCGTCGTCGAGCCCGGCGCGTGGACGAGCGCGGACGGCCGCCGGCGCGTGCGCGTCGCCCTGGGCGACGATCACGCGCGCTTCGAGCGGCTCGACCCGGCGTCCGACGTGACCTTGACCAGTCACCGCGCGCGGGTCGACGTCGCCCTCGTGGCCGCCGAGCGGCGCGTGCTGGAGCGTCACGAGGCGCGCGCGTTCGGGCGCCCGCTCCGGCCTTGCTGCTTCGACGGCCTGGGCCCCTCGGCCACGCTGCGGGATCCGCGCACGGTGTCGGTCGAGTCGTGCGCGTCGGGGGTGCTGGTCCGCCGGCTGGACGCGCACGGCGAGCTCATCGGCGACACGTGGCACGCCTCGCCCGCGGCCGCGCGCCGACAGCTGGCCCGCGAGCTCGGCGCGCACCTGGGCGTGTCCTCTCCCCCGCGGCGGTCGTCGGCGCCGGTGCCCGCCGCGAGCTGGGAGCCCGGCGCGGACGCGCGCGTCGCCATCTGAGGGAGACTCGGGCCGACGCCACGTAACCTCCTCCATGGGGACCGATCTCATCGTGGCGCTCGCCGGCTTCGTGCTCTGGTGGGCCGGGTACTACGCCGCGATGGCGGTCGCCTGGCGCTCGGGGGCCAGGGAGGTCGGCATCATGGTCGCCGCGGGCGCGGCCGGCGTCTGCGGCTGCTTCGGCTTGCCCATCCTGGCGTACTTCTGGACCAAGGTTCAGTCCCACACCCAGGCGACCGTCATGGACGGCGACGACGACGCGCCCATCCCACCGCACATGCGCCACTACCAGATCGCCGCCGCGATCGCGATCGTCGGGCTCGTGATCCAGCTCGTGGCCGGACGCATGATGGATTGACGCTGCCTCGTGTGAAGCTCAGGCGGCGAAGGCTTCGTTCGGCTGGTGGAACCGGAACGCGAGGCGAGCGCCCTCGTCGTCGACCCCGGCCACGCGGACCAGCGCGGCCCCGGCCCGGACCTCGGAGTCGCCCTCGCGCAGCACGAAGGTGATGTCCGTCGCCGTCATCACGTCGATCTCGGCGCCGTAGGGCACGCAGACCAGGACCCCCGTCGCCGAGACGTCGAGGGTGCGCACGTCGACCGCGCCGTCGCGCTCGGCGATCTCCAGCGTCGCCGTCGCGCCCACCGGGCGGCGCTGCGCGCGCGGCTGCCAGAAGTGGGCGAGCAGCGCCTCGAGCTCCGCGCGGACCTGCGGCCCTCGCTCGGAGCGGAGCATCTCGGCCAGGATGGGGTACGTCTCGGCGTCGACCACGGCTTCCCAGCCACGGGCCCAGAGCGGGCGAGTCGACGGGGTGCGGGGCGCGTTCGACGAGTGAGCAGGCTGCACGTTCGGTCCTCCTGCCGGACCTCAACGGCGGCTCCGACCCTCGCTGAAGCCCGCGGCGGGCGCGACTCGTCCGCGGGCCCCGCGCCCGCTACGATCTCCCGGCGTGCTCGACTTCGACGTGCGATGGGCCCTGCTCGCCCTCTTCTTCTTCCCGGCTTGTGATTCGACGGTGGAGCCCGTCGACGCGGGGCTCGACGCGTTCGTGCCCGCGCCGGTCGACGCGCGCGTCGGGCTCGACGCCCGACCCGACGCGACCCCGCCCGAGGAGGACGCCGCTCCGCCGGACGACGACGCCGGCCCCTCGGACGCCGGCCCGCCGTTGCCCTCGCCCGTCTTCGTCGACGTCACCGTGGCGGCGGGCCTCTCGTCGCCCCACCGCAAGCCGGCGACCTGCGTCATGTCGCCCGACGACACCTGCGAGATCGACCACATGACCGGCGGCGCCGCGGTGGGCGACTTCGACGCGGACGGGTGGCCCGATCTCTTCGTGACCAACCTCGAGGGGCCCGACCATCTCTACCGCAACCTCGGCGACGGCACCTTCGTCGACGTCGCGGCGAGCACGGGGCTGGCCGCCTTCCCCCGGCACAGCAACGGCGCCGCCTTCGTCGACGTGGACGACGACGGAGACCTCGACCTCTACGTGACCTCGATCGCGGGGCCGGACGACGCGGAGAACGGCCGCGCGCACCTCTTCATCCAGGACGGCGGCGTCTTCACCGAGGACGCGGTCGCGCGCGGCGCGGCGCTGAACCAGGGCGGGCCGCTCTTCGGCGGCGAGAGCGTCGCGGTGGGCGACTACGACCGCGACGGCTACCCCGACCTCCACGTCACCGAGTGGCTGGCCATCCGCCAGCTCCAGCCGCGCACGCGCCTGCTCCGGAACCGCGGCGCGGGGCTGCCCGGCCACTACACCGACGTCACCGCCAGCGTCGGCGCGCTGACCTACTCCCAGGAGTGCTGGGAGAGCCGCGTGCGGTGCTCGAGCTACGCCTTCGCCTCGGCGTTCACGGACCTCGACGACGACGGCTGGCAGGACCTGATCGTGATCAGCGACTTCGGGACCAGCCGCGTCTTCTGGAACCAGCGCGACGGCACGTTCGAGTTCGGCTTCCGCACCTCCAACATCGGCGGGGACGAGAACGGCATGGGCTCCACCGTCGGCGACGTCGACGGGGACGGAGACCTCGACTGGTTCGTCAGCTCGATCTGGGATCCGATGTTCACGTGCGCGCGCGAGCCCTGCAGCTGGGGCGCGAGCGGCAACCGCCTCTTCCGGAACGAGGGCAGTCGTGAGCTGGTCGACGACACCGATCGCGCCGGCGTGCGAGAGAGCGGCTGGGGGTGGGGCGCCGCGCTCTTCGACTACGACAACGACGGCGACCTCGACCTCGTCGCGGTCAACGGCGTGGACTTCCCGCACCTCTCCCTCGAGGACGCGTTCGCGGTCGAGCCCATGCGCTTCTGGGTCAATGATGGCACGGGACGTTTTCAGGAGCGCAGCGCGGCGGTGGGGCTGACGGATACGGGCCGCGGCAAGGGCCTCGTCGTCTTCGACTACGACCAGGACGGAGACCAGGATCTCTTCGTCGTGAACAACGGCGCCCTCCCGCGCCTCTACCGCAACGACGGCGGCGTCGGCGCCTGGCTGCGGCTCCGGCTGGTGGGCGTCGCGAGCAACACCGAGGCGCTCGGAGCGAGGGTCGAGGCCACCGTCGGCGCGCAGCGCATCACGCGCGAGGTCGGCAGCCCGAGCCACTTCCTCGGGCAGTCGGAGCGCGAGGTCCAGATCGGTCTCGGCCGCGCGAGTCAGGCCGACGAGATCATCGTGCGCTGGCCGAGCGGCGTGGTCACCCGGCTGACCGACGTCGCCGCGGGGCAGACGCTGGTCGTCACGGAGCCCGACGCCTGACCGAGCAGTTCACTGCGGCTGCGCCGCCTCTTCGCGCAGCTCGCGGCGCGCGTCCCACTCGTCCACCGCGCGCTCGCCGAGCTCCACGCTCGCCTTCTCCACCTCGCGCCCCAGCTCCTGGGCGGGCTCCGTCGCGGCGATGCGCAGCGTGTGCTCGAAGAGCGTGAACCGCCCCACCGGCACGAAGAAGTAGACGACGGAGACGACGGCGAGGCCGACGAGCCAGAAGAAGCCGTTGATCAGGCGGCGCATGGTCGACGCGGTCGGTGTAGCACGGCCGATCGCCGCGCGAGACCTTTCAGGCGCCTCGTCGGCGCGAGGCGTCCCGGACCCCGAGCGCGATGGCGACCACGACGACGAGCGCCTCGCCGCCCGCGCAGGTCCAGAGCGCCCACTCGTCCGCGCCGCGCGAGGTGAGCATCGCGAAGACGAAGAAGACCAGCGGCGCGGTGACCGCGGCGACGATGAGCGAGGCGAGGTGCAGATAGAAGCCGGAGGGGCTCGGCGCCCACGTCCCCGTGCCGTACCAGTAGCCGCCGTAGCCCAGGCAGAGGCCGAAGAACGCGCCGAACGCGAACGCCGCCGCGTAGCCGAACGGCCCCGACAGCGCGGAGGGCGGCCACTTCACGACCCACAGGATCGCGGCACAGAACGCGACGACGCCGAGGCCCATCACGACGCACCCGAGCCCGGAGACGAGGCGACTCATGCGAGCGAAGATAGCCGAGGTCAGGCGCCGCCGAAGTCGACGCGGATGAACTCGCTCATGAGCTTCTCCGGGATGTGCGTGCGCTCCTCCTCCGCCATGTCCCGCTCGAGGGTGCGCGCGAGGTCCTCGACGCAGTCGACCGCCTCGCACTCGCTGCACTGCTGGCGGAACAGCACCCGCTCGGTGTGCTCGAGCAGCCCCTTCTGCGCGCGGTGGGTCGCGAGCAGGCGGCGCGCCCGCTCCGGCCCCCACGCGTCGATGGTGCGCAGGGTGGGCACCAGCAGCCGCTGCTCGCGCTCGATGTGGTCGCGCACCGTGCCTATCAGGTCGCCCGTGGCCTCGGTGAGCTGGGGCAAGAGCGCGCCGTTGTTTCGCGCGAATGTCCCCATCCGGCGCACCTCCGCGATGCGCGCGCGGATGCGGTCGTGGCTCTCCAGGATCTCCGCGCGGACGCGGCTCGGGATGAGATCGTCGGGATCGTTCATGACAGTCCCCTCCGATCAGATCTCGCAGCATGCCGCATACCACCCGTGTAGGTGGGGGTAAGTGCCGTACCGTCATGTGTCACGCGTGCAGCCGCTGCCGCTCCGCGCATCACGTTCGTCCAATGACCGGCGTCTCGGGCTGGTGTACGATCGCTGCGCGGTGAGGGAGCAGGCACATGGGGAGATTGGCTTGGATCGCGTCGGCCCTCGCGCTGACGCTGGGCTTTGGGTGCGCGGCGGGTGACGCGCCTCCGGGGCGGGCCGACGCCGGCGACGGCGCGGTCACCGTCACGGACAGCGGCTTCGACGCGGGGCGCGCGGACTCGGGCGTCGACGGTGGCCCCGTCGAGGAGGTCGGGCTCTGCGAGGCTTGCGTGGTGCACCCGCAGTGCGGCTCGCTCGGGCGCTGCGTCCCGCTGACCGATGGTGAGTTCGCGTGCGCCGCGATCTGCAACCCCGACATCCCGAGCTGCCCGCGCGGCTTCGAGTGCGTCGTGCGGCCGGCGAGCCCCGACTTCCCGGTCTGCGTCCCCGTCGGTGAGCGCTGCTGCGTCGACCAGGACGCGGACGGCTACGGCCGCGGCGTCGGCTGCGACGGCGCGGACTGCGACGACGAGGACATCGACGTCAACCCGGGCGCGCTCGAGCTCTGCAACGGCGGCGACGACGACTGCGACGGGGCCATCGACGAGGAGGCCAGCGACTGCGGCGGGCAGCTCTGCCGCGCGACGGGCATGGGCTACGAGGAGGTCACCCCGGGGAGCTGCGTCGACGGCGCGTGCGTCGACGGCGCGGCCACGAGCTGCGGCCGCTTCAGCTGCGACATGGGCGCCGACGAGGGCGAGCGCTGCGCCACCACGTGCACCAACGCGGGCGTGGACGACGACACGCTCTGCATCGCCAGCGCGCACTGCGACCTCGGCGTCTGCGATCCCGACCAGCCCAACGGCGGCACGTGCGACGAGGACACCGACTGCGCGAGCGCCCACTGCGACAACGGCTTCTGCTGCGACGACGGCGCCTGCTGCGCGACCGCGACCGACTGCCCGGGCAGCGGGAGCGTCGGAACCACCTGCGACGACAGCGCGGGCTGCCAGGGCACCCGCGGCGAGATCATCTGCGAGATGAACCGCTGCGCCACCCGCTCCGGCGTCCCGGACGACAGCGCCTGCGACAGCTCCGTCGAGGCGAACACCTGCGGCTTCTTCACCTCGGTGTTCTGCACCGGCGCCGCCAACCAGACGACGCCCGGCTGCGCGACCACCTGCACCGCCGACACCGACTGCGACGCCAACGCGCACTGCGACTTCAGCGTGTGCGTCCCCGACCTGCCCGACGGTCAGCGCTGCGACGAGACCTCCGACTGCATCAGCGGGCACTGCCAGAACGGGTTCTGCTGCGCGTCCGGAGACTGCTGCGGCGACGCCACGAACTGCCCGGCGTCCTACTCCACGCCCGCGGTGTGCGAGACGCCCACCAGCTGTCAGGGTGATCGAGACGTGGCGACCTGCGTCGCGTTCCAGTGTGGAACGATGATGGGCGTCGCGGACGACTCGGCCTGCGACTCCGCCGTGCTCGCCAACGACTGTGGGCTCTACCCGAGTCGATTCTGCACCGGCGCGACGAATCAGACGCCCCCGTCGTGCCCCTCGAGCTGCACCGCGGACTCGGAGTGCGATGGGAACGCGCACTGCGACCTCGGCATGTGCACGGTGGACCTCCCCGATGGGTCGGCTTGCGACGAGGCCTCGGATTGTGTCACCGGACACTGTCAGAACGGCTTCTGCTGCGCATCGGGGGACTGCTGCGCGGCCGGAACCGACTGCCCTGCGGCGACCTACGGGGAGCCCTCCGTCTGTTCGTCCGCGGCCACCTGTCAGGGCCAACGTCGGGATCCGATGTGCAACTCCACGAACCAGTGTCAGCTCGGAGGGCTCGTCGACGACGACTCCGGCTGCGCGGGGCTTCAGTCCAACGCGTGCGGACTGTATCCGGCGGTCGCGTGCACTTCCGCGATGAGCCAGTCGCCGGACCAGATGTCACGCTGCGCGATGGCGTGCGCGAGCAGCGGTGACTGCGACTCGGGCGCGTTCTGCAACGCGATGGGGCAGTGCGAGGCGCGAGGCATGCTCGGAGACGCTTGCACCGCGACCGCGCAGTGCGAGTCCGGGCTCTCTTGCGTCGACGGCGTATGTTGCTCGAGCGCATGCACGGGCACTTGCATGGCGTGCAACGTCCCGAGCAGCCTCGGCACCTGCACCTTCGTCCCATCGGGGACGGACCCGGCGGGAGAGTGCGGCGGTCTCAGCTGTGCCACCTACTACCATGGCTGGGTCGGTGACATGTGCTACCGGCGCGCCGACGCGCCCGCCTCTGCTGTGTCCTGCAACGGCGCTGGCACGTGCGAGACGGGGGCGGACGTCTGCCCCAGCCAGGGCCGCGGCGCACTCCAGACCGATTGCAACGATCTCTGTCAGTCGCCCACGTCGGGGACGTGCACGGGGACCTCGGCCGGCGCGTGCGGAAACACGACGCCCTCCCCCGCGACACAGAGCTGCGGCACGGGCGAGTGTCGAGTGACGGCGAACCGGTGCAACTCGGGCACCCCCGTCACCTGCGTTCCGGATTCTCCGGTGTCCGAGACATGCAACGGTCTCGACGACGACTGCGACTCGCGCTTCGACGAGGGGCTCCCCGGCGACGCCTGGGAGAGCAACAACACCTGCGGCACCGCGCGAAACCTCGGGACGATCTACACGGCTCCGAGCAGCGGCCGGCCGGCCACCATCACGCTCACGCCGACCCTGTATGCGAGCGGGGACGCCGACTACTACACGCTCGTGGTCGCGGAGAACGACAGCACCTGCCACTTCTGCGACATCTTCGGTGACGAGGACGTCGGCCTCACGGGTGAGATCACCGTGCCGTCGGGTGCGGGCAGCTACGAGATCTGCGTCCACGAAGCGGGCAGCTGCCCCAGCTTCAGCGGCAAGTGTCGCACCGTCGTCGCCGGCTCGAGCGGCACGCGGATCGACTGGGGCGACGGGCAGTGTGGTAGCGATGACTCCCGCCGCTTCTACGTCAGGGTTCGTGGCATCGGCGCGCCGGCGTTCAGCTGTCAGCCGTACACGCTCACGCTCACCGGCATGGGCGGCTGCGAGTGAGACGACTACAGATCGAAGCGCGCCCGTGACCGTCAGCTTCCCGTGAACTCGAGGACGTGGTCTCGGGTGGCGTGGGGGCGCTCGGTGGGGAAGTCGTGCCCCGCGCCCTCGAGCCAGCGGAGGGTGGAGCCGGGGATGCGACCGTTCAGGCGGCGGCTGTTATCGGGGTGGATGAGACGGTCGGCGTCGCCGTGGAGGAGCAATGTGTCGTGCTCGATGTGGTGGAGCATGGACCAGGCCTCGTGGCGGGCGGCGGCGTAGAGCTGCCCGAGCACTCCGCGCCGGTCGCGGGGCTCGCTCGCGGCGATGGCGATCCAGCGCTCGACGGTGTCGGGCTTGCGCTTCAGGTGGTCGGCGCTGAGGACCCAGGGCGCGCTGTGGCGGATGGCGCGGTCGAAGGGCATCGCGGCGCTGCGCGCGAGGGCGAGCGCGGCGCGCGTCTCGATGCGCTTCGCGCCGCGGCCGCCGGGCGTGGTGCACGCGAGCACGAGCTTGCGGACGCGGTGGGGGTGCCGGAGCGCGAGGTGCTGCGCGATCATCCCGCCGAGGCTGATCCCGAAGACGTCGGCTCGCTCGACGCCGCTGTCGCGCAGCACGTCCGCGACGTCGTCGGCCATGTCCTCGGTGCCCCACGGGAGGCGAGGGGTGCTGCTGCGGCCGACGCCGCGGTTGTCGAGCACGAGCACCCGGCGCTGCTGCTCGAGGAGATCGCGGAAGTCGAACCAGTACGCGCTCGAGCGGGAGAGGCCGCGGATGAGCACGAGGGGCTCGCCGCGCCCGCCGATCTCGTAGTAGAGGCGGCTCCCGTCGGGGCGCTCGAGGTGGTGCTTCTCTCGCCCAATCATCGGAGCTCGGTCACGGGCACTGACAGCCCCAGCTCTCGGGGAGCCGCGGGCAGATCGTCTCGGCGATGACCTGGTGGCCGGCCGGGTTCGGGTGGATGTGGTCGAACCCGCGGTACTCGCGGCGCAAGAACCAGCGGGGCGCGCTCGACATGAGGCGCGCGTCTTCCGCGAGCCGCGCCTCCCGCTCCTCGTCGGACAGCTCCGCCACGCTCGCGCGCCACCGGGCGTCGCGCTGGATCTTCTCGCGCACGTCGTCGAGCGGCCACGGCTCCGCGTCACGGTCGCGCAGCCGAGAGTCGTAGAGGTCGACGACGATGTCGGGCCGCTCGCGCTCGGTCCACGGCGCGTCCCCGCGCTCGCGCACGAAGGGCCCCAGCGCCTCGCTCGGGGCGAGCCGGCCGAGCTGGAAGCCCACCACGTTCCGCGTGGCCTTCAGCGCGTGCAGCGCCCGGCCGCCGTCCCAGCGCTCGTCGTCCGAGCCGTCGTCTCCCCAGGGCGTCAGCGACAGGGAGACGACCCGGACCCCGCGCCGATGGGCCAGCTCGAAGGTGCGGCGGATGGCGCGGTTGGTCCGGTGCGGCGCGCCGACGCTGTTCATCCCGCCGCCGAACATCAGCCACACCTCGGTCCCGGGCGCGCCGACCGGCACGTTGGGGTTCTCGAGCACCTCGCTCCGGAAACGCGCGCCGAGCTGCGGCGCGCCGTGGCCGACCTGCGAGAGGTTGCGGACCTCGACGTTCTCGCACCACTCGTGCAGCAGCCGCGGGTAGGGCCGGTTCGGGAACGCGCCGATGGAGCCGGCCAGGAGCACCACCTTGATCGGCCGGTCGTGGTGCATGAAGCGCCAGTCCGGGTCGACCCACGCGTACCCCGCGGTCTGACGCTGCGCGAACGCGAGGCCCGCCACGCACGAAAGCGCGAGGACCACCGCCACCAGGCCGAGCTTTCGGGACCGCCCCATGAGGCCGAGAAGGTGAATCCCTCGGAGGCAACTGGCAAGGCCGGTCACCGCGTCTGGCGTCCGGGCCTCTCGCCCCGCCCAGGCCGGCGGGCTCGCGCGGCCCCGGTCCAGCGCACCTGCAACTCGGGAGGGGTGGCGCTCAGGGCCGGCAGTGACGGGCCACGGCTTCACAAGGGCAGTCCACATCCTCGCGCGGGCCTCCCGCCGTGCACCATCGCAGCCGGGGGAGGTCGCACTCGACGACGAGGCCGAACGGCGGAGAGCAGATGGGGGCTCCCGCGATCGAGCGCAGATACTCGTAGCAGCCCTCCGCCGCCTCTGCGGTGAGGCGACCGTTGGGGCACACCGGCTCGTCCTCTCCGGCCAGGGCTCGCTTCCAGTCGCAGAAGGCGCGGGCTTCGGACTCGGAGAGGCCCGTCATCGGCGTTTCGGGCTCGACCTCGGGGAAGAGAGCCCTGGCGACACCGAAGCCGGCGTCGGGAGCGCAGGTCGGTCCGGCGTCTCCGAGGCTCCCATGAGACTCCGAGCACGCCATGACCGCGACCAGCGTCACTCCGACCGTGAGGAGCGGCGGCATCCTCATCCTCGGTCCTCCGGGTTCCGACATGGGTCGCCCGCGCCAACACCCACTCGCCCGAGATCCTCTGGCTCCGCTCGCGATCGATGGCGCGGGCGAGTCTCGCGAGCCGCTCGCGCATCCGCGCCTCGATCGGGGGAGCGCCACAAGTGGGATTCAGGGCCGGCAGTGGAGATTGACGGCCGCGCAGGGGCATTCCACGTCATCTCGCGGGCCTCCTGCGGTGCACCACCGCAGCCGGGGGAGGTCGCACTGGACGACGAGGCCGAACGGTGGTGAGCAGAGGGGAGCTCCGGCGATCGACCGTAGGTGCTCGTAGCAACCCTCCGCGGGCTGTGCGGTGATGCGACCGTCCGGGCACACCGATTCATCCTCCCCGGCCAGCGCTCGCTTCCACTCGCAATAGGCGCGGGCTTCGGTCTCGGAGAGCCGATTCATCGGTGTCTCCGGGTCGATGTCGGGGAACAACGCTCGGGCGACGAGCGTGGAGCCGCCATCTCGCGTGCAGGAGTCCGGGGCAGGCTCCACACGAGCGTGCGCGTCTGTGCACGACGCGAGCGTCAGCAGGGAGGTGAGCATCACGACTCGCGGGGACGGTGGTCGAGGTGCCGCAGCGCGCGACTGGAGCATCGGTGTGGAGCAAATCATCAGGGCGGGACGTCAGTCCCCGCAGAAACTGTTGATGCGGTCGCAGGCGCAGTAGGCCAGGGACCGATCTGCGCCGTGTACGCACCAGTCGAGGCGGACCTTGGTGCACTCGATGAGGAGGCCGGCTGGCATCTGGCATTCGCCCATGATCGGCTCTCTGCTGAGGCTGGCCACGCAGTCCTCGTAGCGCTCGACGCTCGGGGTTCCGTCCGGACACATCGGGTAGTCGGAGCCGGCGTGGGCACGCTTCCACGCACAGTAGGCTTCGACGTCGCTTTCCGAGAGGTCCCATATCGAGGTCGTCGGGTCGACGCTGGGGAGCAACTCCCGAGAGAGCGAATAGTCGGTCTCCGCAGGGCATGCGGGACTGCCCGCGTCGGTGAGGGAGCCGTGAGACTCGGAGCAGCCAAACGAGGCGCACGCGAGGACTCCTGCCAGGAGCGAAACCGGCCTCATCCCCGGTCCTCTGGGTTCCAGCACAGGTTACTCCCCGTACGGTCCAAGCGACAGCAGGGCACATGATGCCATCCCATGGCGCTCGAGTACTTCTCGCAACACCCCTCGATAGCGGGGCCGCACGTGCTGCCAGCAGGGCCACAGAGCTCGCCGGGCGAACAGTCGCTCGGCCCGGTGCAGCCGCCGGCAGGCACCGTGTGACCCACGAGACAATCGCCGGGTCCGAGGAAGAGGCCCGCGATCCGGCTGCAATGAGTCTGGCGGTGCGTACCGGTGCCGTAGTGGCACTCGACGTTGTCGGGGGAGGCGCAGACCTCGCGGCCCGGCGTGCTGGCCACGAAGCCTGGCTGACAACCGGCGGGACGGGGCTCGGTGCAGGTCCCGAGGTCGTCGTCGTCGGGGACACCGTCGCAGTCGTCGTCGATACCGTCGCAATTGTTGTCGGGCGAGACACTGATCGGGTTGCACTCGGCGCCCGCGGGCGTGCAGAGAATCTTCCCCTGGCAGCTGGGATCCGCGGTGCGAGGAGTGCAGTCATCGCCGTCGTTTGCAGGGGTGCCCTGCCAGACGCACTCGCGCGAGCAGAGGTTGTCGCCGTCGGGGGTGAGGCTGCCGCAACATCCCGCTTCGGTCGGCATCTCGCCCACTCCGCCGCACGGAGTGCACTTGCTGTCGAAGCAGAGGTTGGTGCCGCAGCAGTCTGCGTCGGTCTCGCACTCCGCCTCCTCGGGGAGGCAGCAGAGGCCGCGCTCGTTGCCCGGGACGGTGTCGGCGGCGTCGTCGCACGTGGCGGCGCCGCAGCAGGGCGGAGCGTCCTCGCCGAAGTCGCACTCCTGTCCAAGGCGGGCGCAGGTGCTGCAGGTGGGGGCGGAGCTGCCCTCGCCGATGCACTGCGGCTCGTAGCCGTCCGACGCACAGGCGCAGTCGTCGACCGACTCGCAGGGGCGGGCGCAGCGCCAGCTACCGGCGGCCGTGGGCCGGCAGTATGTGCCGGGCTCGCACTCGATCGCCCTGGGATCCCCGGCCTCGAGGCAGAGCGCGCCTTCACGAATCCAGGGCATGCACATGCCTTCCGCGCTCGGATCGATGAAGCCCGGCCTCGCGAACACGGACGTGAAGAGGCGACAGAACGTACCGGTCGGGCACGGCGGGCTGCCGTCTTTCTCGCAGGCGGTGAGGACGGTTCGTTGAATGCATGTGCCGGTTCGACTGCTGGGCGCGTCGGGGACGCACGCGAACTCATCAGGGCACAGTATGACTCCGCCCTCGTCGATGCGCTGGGCGTCGCACGGATCGACGACACACGCTGCCCCGTCCGCCTCCTCCTGCGTCACCGTCGGGAAGCAGAAGTTGATACAGGTGGGAAGCTCCTCCTCCGTGCAGTCGATGGGCGTCGCGCCCGCGCCGTTCCGACAAGCCTGATGGGTCGGATTGCCGTTTGGCCATCGCATCGATCGACTACTTGCTGCATCGAAGGCTCCCCAGTCGTCGAGTGACAGCCTCGCGTGCTGACGTCTGCGTGTCAACGCTTGCGCAAGTTGGTTTTGTCTGGTGGTCGGGAGTTGACACGCGTCTCCGTTCGAGCCTTGCGTCCATCACGGAGCTTCCGCCCCAGACGCAAGAACGCCCCGGTGGCCGTTGCGGAGCCGCCGGGGCGTCGTCGGGGAGAAGCGTGGAGCGTCAGCCCTTGAGGGCCTCCGCGCCGCCGATGATCTCCATCAGCTCCGTCGTGATCGCGGCCTGGCGGGCGCGGTTGTAGACGAGCGTGAGGCGGTCGATCATGTCCGACGCGTTCTTCGTCGCCGAGTCCATCGCCGTCATGCGGGCGCCGTGCTCGGAGGCCACCGACTCGAGGAGCGAACGGAAGACCTCGGTCTCGAGGTACATCGGGAGGATGCGGTCGAGCAGCGCGCGCTTGTTCGGCTCGTAGATGAAGTCGACCTGCTGATCGGCCAGCTCGCCTTCGCCCGCGCCCTCGATCTCCTCGGGCACGATGGGCAGGAGCGGCTCGACGACCACGTTCTGGGTCATCGCGCTCTTGAACTCGTTGTAGATGAGGAAGACGGCGTCGAGGTTCGGCTCGGCGTCCTCGAACGAGTCGGTGGGGGTGAAGGTCTCGGCCCCCTCGTCGACCTCGGCCAGGCCGTGCGGCTTGCCCTCGAGGCTGTCCATGTCGACCGACGGGCCCGGAGCGAGCTTGCGACCCTCGCGCTCGGCGGCCGCGAGGCGCGCCTGGCCGCCCGCGATGTACTCGCCGACGATGTAGCGGCCGATCTCGCCCGCGCTCTCGACGGTGAGGTTCTCGAAGACGCCCGTGAAGTCGCGGCGAATGTTCGCGCCGCGGCGGCGGAAGAAGTCGCGCCCCTTGCGGCCGACGACCGCGAAGCTGACCTCCACGCCGTCGTCCTCGAGCGCCTTCCACTTGAGATAGGCGGCCTTGTTCACGTTCGCGTTGAACGCGCCCGCGAGGCCACGGTCGCTCGTGAGGACCACGAGCATCACGCGCTTCGGGTCACGGCGCGCGAGGAGGGGGTGTACGTCCTCCTCGCCCGCGCGAGCCGCCACGGAGCTGAGGACCTCGAGGGTCTTGAGCGCGTAGGGCCTGAGCTCGGTGATGGCCTGCTGCGCCTTCGCGAGGCGCGCAGCCGCCACCATCTTCATCGCCCGGGTGATCTTCTGCGTGCTCTTGACGCTTCCGATGCGCTTCCGGATCAGCTTGAGGTTCGCCATGGGTGCTCCGTTGGAGAGGGAAGGTCAGCGGGACCGAGGGAGGATCACTCCTCCTCTTCGACCTTCTTCTCTTCATTCTTGGCGGCCTTCTTCTTCGCCGGCTTCTTCTCGGCCTTCTTGGCCGCCTTCGCCTTGCCGCTCTTCTGGCCGGCCTTGCCGGTGCCGAAGATCTTGGCGAAGTCCTTCAGCTCGCGCTCGAGGCCCTTCTTGACGTCGTCGCTGAGCTTCTTGCCGTCGCGGATGAGGTCGAGCACGTCGCGGCCGTTGGCCTCCATGTGGGCGAGGAATTCCTTCTCCCACTGGCGGACCTTGTCGACCTCGATGTCGTCGACCCAGCCGTTGGTCGCGGCGTAGATGACCGCGACCTGCTTCTCGACCTCCATCGGCACGTACTGACCCTGCTTGAGGATCTCGACGAGCCGCTGACCGCGCGACAGCTGCTGCTGCGTCGCCTTGTCGAGGTCGGAGGCGAACTGCGCGAACGCCGCCATCTCGCGGTACTGCGCGAGGTCGAGGCGGAGGGTGCCGGCCACCTTCTTCATCGCGCCGATCTGCGCCGAGCCGCCGACGCGCGACACGCTGATGCCGACGTTGATGGCCGGGCGGACGCCCGAGTAGAAGAGGTCCGACTCCAGGAAGATCTGGCCGTCGGTGATGGAGATGACGTTCGTCGGGATGTAGGCCGACACGTCACCGGCCTGCGTCTCGATGATGGGCAGCGCGGTGAGCGAGCCGCCCGAGTCGGGGAGCTGCTTGGCCTCGAAGCCGTCACCCTTGGCCTTGGCGGCCTCCTTGGCCTCGTGAGCGGCCTCGCCGCCGGACCAGATCTTCTCGGCGCCGTCGCGCTTGGGCTCTTCGCCCTTCTTCACGACGACCCACTCCTCGGCCATCTTCGCGGCGCGCTCGAGCAGGCGGCTGTGGAGGTAGAAGACGTCGCCGGGGTACGCCTCGCGGCCCGGCGGGCGGCGCAGCAGCAGCGAGAGCTGACGGTACGCGGTCGCCTGCTTCGAGAGATCATCGTAGATGAGCAGGGCGTGGCGGCCTGTGTCGCGGAAGTACTCGCCCATCGTGCAGCCCGAGTAGGGCGCGATGAACTGGAGCGGCGCGCTCTCGGAGGCGCCAGCCACGATGATCGTGGTGTACTCCATCGCGCCCGCGTCCTCGAGCTTGGTGAGCACCTGGGCGACGGTCGACTGCTTCTGGCCGATGGCCACGTAGAAGCAGAAGACGCCCTTGCCCTTCTGGTTGATGATCGTGTCGACCGCGACGGCCGTCTTGCCGGTCTGGCGGTCGCCGATGATCAGCTCGCGCTGACCGCGGCCGATCGGGATCATGCTGTCGATCGCCTTGATGCCCGTCTGGAGCGGCTCCGCGACCGGCTGGCGAAGGATGATGCCCGGCGCCTTGAGCTCGACCTGACCGCGCTGGGTGGTCTCGATCGGGCCCTTGCCGTCGACCGGCTCGCCGAGCGCGTTCACCACGCGGCCGATCATCGCCTCGCCGACGGGGACGTCGAAGATGCGGCCGGTGCGCTTGACGGTGTCGCCCTCACGGACCTTGCGGTCGGAGCCGAGGATGGCCACGCCGACGTTGTCCTCCTCGAGGTTGAGCACCATGCCCATCAGGCCGCCGTCGAACTCGACGAGCTCACCCGCCATGGCGCTCTCGAGGCCGTAGATGCGGGCGATGCCGTCACCGACGGTGAGCACGGAGCCCGTCTCCATGACGTCGACCGACTTGTCGTAGGAGGCGATCTGCTTCTTGATGATCTCGCTGATCTCTTCGGCGCGGAGCTGCATGTCGTCCCTCTTGGCTCTCGGGTGGCCTGAGCCGCACACCCTGGTGGGTGTGCCTGAAAATTGTTTCTAGCGGTGGTTCGCTCGAGTCCTACTGCTCGAGCGCGGAAGTGTTCGCGTTACCGAGCAGCTGCGAGCGGAGCTCGCGGAGTCGGTTCTTGAGGCTGCCGTCGAAGACGCGGCCGCCCACGGTGGTGACCACGCCGCCGATGAGCGACGGATCCTCGCGGCGCACCAGGACGACATCCTTGCCCGTCGCCTGCTTCAGCGCCGTCTGGAGCTGCTGGTAGTAGGCGTCGGAGAGCTTCGTCGCGGTGACGATCTCGGCGCGGATGCGGCCCGAGCGACGCTCGGCGATGCGCGCGAAGGCCTCGGCGATCTCCGGCAGGTGCGTCAGCCGACGCCGGTCGGCGAGGATGAGCAGCGTGTTCTTCAGGAGCGGGTGCACGCCCGCCTTGGCCGCGATCGCCTCGATGACGCCGCGCTTCTGGTCGACGCCGAACTGCGGGTTCTCGAAGACGGTGCGCAGGTCCTCGCTGCTCTCCCAGGAGGCGGCGAGCTCGGAGAGATCCTTGCCGATCTTCTCGACGGCCTGCTGCTCGTGCGCGAGCTCGTAGAGGGCGGTCGCGTACCGCTTACCGACGGCGGAGCCGATCATGCCCGGACCTCCTCGTCCTCGATCACCTGCTGAATGGTCGTCATGTACTCGTCGGCGAGGCGCTGCTGATCCGGCGCCCCGATCTGCGCGACCATCACCTTCTCGGCGGCGCCGATGGCGGCCTCGATGGCCTCCTTGGTGAGGTCGGTCTTGAGCTGCTTCATCTGCTGGTCGATGAGGAACTGCGCGTCCTTGCGCATGCGCGCGGAGCGGGCGCTGGCCTCGGCGAGGATGCGGTCACGCTCGGACTCGGCCGCGTGGACCATCTCCTCGCGGAGCTTGGCCAGCTCCTCGTCGAGCCGCTCGAGGCGCTCGGAGTACTCCTCGTACTTCGCCTCGGCCGCCTCCTTCAGGCGCTTGGCCTCGACGAGGCCCTCTTCGACCGAGCGGCGCCGGTTGGCGAGGTACTCGGTGAGCGGCTTGCGCAGCAGGAAGACGAGGATGACGGCCCAGAGGATGAAGTTGGTGACGGGCGCGGCGAGCGAGACGATGCTCGCGGGCTCGTGCTCCTCGCCGTGGGCCGCGTGCTCGTCGCCGTGCGCGTGCTCGTGGCCCGCGTGCTCGTGTCCCTCTTCGCCGTGATCGAGGACCGCGCCCTCGAGGTGTCCGTCGTCGACGTCGACCGGCTCGCCGGCCGTCTCCTCGACGAGCTCTTCGACCGCGGTGTGGGCGTGGTCGGGGGCCTCGTCTCCGAAGAGGACGGCGTCCATCTCTTCGTCGGTGACCTCTTCGAACTCGGGCGCGTCTTCGATCGCCTGCTCGAGGACTTCTTCTTCTTCGGCCGGCTGGGCCGCGGGCTGCGGCGCCTGCTGACGTGCCTGGGCGGCCGGCGGCGCGACGAGGCGCGGCTGCGGCTGCACGCGCTGGTTCGGCGCGGGCTGCGCGGGACGCCGGGGCTCCGCCTGCTGGGGCTCCGCCTGCTGCGGGGCCGGCTGCTGCGGGGCCGCCTGCTGCGGGGCCGGCTGCGGGCGCGGCGCGGCGGTGGCCTCTTCGGAGGCGGGCTGCTGGGCCGGCTCCTGGGCCGCCGCGGGAGCGGCGAACGCCAGGAGGACCACGATGAGGAGGCTGCGCTTCATGCCTGCACCTCTCGGCCGAGGAGCTTCTCGGCGATCTGTCGCGCGAGCAGCGGGGAGCTCTTCGCGATCTCCGCGCGAATCTCGGCCGCCTGCTTCGCCATCTCGGCCTCCGCCTCCGCGACGATCTTGTCCGTCTCGGCGCGCACCTTCTCGATCTCGGCGCGCTCCTGGACGATCGCCTCGGCGCGCATCTTGTCGCGCTCGGCGCCGACCTCGGCGCGGACCTTGGCCATCTCGCCTTCGAACGCCTCGAGCTTGCCCTCGGCGGTCTTCTCGAGCTTCTTGGCCTCGGCCTTGGCGCCGTCGATCGCCTTCTCGCGCTCGTCGAACAGCTCCATCGTGGGCCGGAAGACGAGGCTGCGGAGCATGAAGAAGAGGAGCCAGAAGACGCCGAAGTAGATGAAGAACGTCGCGTCGACGTCGAGGATCGGGCTTCCGGAGAGGAGCGCGGTGGGCATGTTGGGCCTCTGTTTGGCGCGAAGACTGGTGGCGCGAAGGCTTGCGGCGCGTGGGACACGCCAGGCTCGGTACCGTGGGCTCGAGCGACACCATGGCGGCGCCGAACGAGGGGTCCCCCGCGTACGAGGAGCAGGAAACCCGAGAAGGGGGTCGGAACGGCGAAAACGTCCGAAAAACAGGGGCTGAAGTGCCCTGGGGCGCGCGCTATCTAGCAGTGGGGTAGGGGGGAGTCAAGCGCGCGGGAGCGCCCCCTTTTCGACCGTCGTCCACCGCCCTCGGTGGCTCTGTTCGGCGGGTAGGGTCCTGCAGGGTCGGTGGCAAGACCTGACCCAGAACGGGGACTCTCAGGGCTCTTCGAAAATACTTCCGCGCCAGCTGAGAGCCCGACGCCACCGCGATCACCGCGCCTCCGATGCCCATGATCCACCCGCATCTCCGCCGTCGTCCGGCCATGCCCAGACCTCGGTCCATCCGGGTGGGGCGGCAACGCTCGACCGGCCAGAGGTCGGCGGCTATGGTGGCGCGCCATGTCTCGGGTCCTGCTCGCCGCGTTCTCCTTCTTCTTCGTGCTCGAGGCCGCCGCCGCGAGCGCCCAGACGGTCGCGGTCGCGCCGTTCGAGGGGCGCCGATCCGCCGCGGTCGAGCGGCTCGTCGGCCGCGCGCTCTCCGATCGGGCCGAGGTCGTCTCCCGCTCCGACGTCCGCGCCGCCGCGCGCCGCGCAGGCGTCAGCGGGACCGACGCCGCCGGCGTGGAGGCGCTGGCCAGCGATGTGGGGGCTCAGATCGTCGTGCAGGGCAGCGTCTCCGGGCCCCGCCGCCGGCCCCGGGTGGAGCTGGTCTTCCGCGCGGCCGACGGCTTCGAGCTGGCGCGCGGACAGTCGCAGGTCTCCCGCGGTCGGCGCGGCCAGCGCGCCTTCGCGCGCGACGTGGAGCAGCTCTTCGAGCGCGCCTCCACGGAGCTCGAGGCGATGCAGGCGCAGCCCGAGCCGGAGCCCGAGCCCGTCTACGAGGCCGCGGCGACCGACGACACCGCCCCGGTCGAGGCGCCCGCCGAGCCGGGCGAGAACGACGGCCTCGCGATCGTCGCGGTGACGGCCGGGGTCATCGTGCGCACCCGCAGCGCGGACGTCGCGCTCGCCTCGGGCGGCAACCGCGGCTACGAGCTCGCGTCCGGCGTCTACCCCGAGATCACCGTCGCGGCCGAGGCGCGCCCCTTCGCGGCCGAGTCCCACCTCGGCCGGGGGCTCTTCCTCGACGCCAGCTTCGCCCACTCGGTGGGCCTGGCTTCGGAGACCGCGTCCGGCGGCACGATGGTCGAGACGACGAACTTCGTGCGCTTCTCGGCCGGCGCCGGCTTCCTCTTCCCCATCGACAGCGTCGTCGAGCTCGGCGTCGCCTTCGGCGGCGGCTACGACGGCTACCACCTCGGCACCAACGTGGTCTTGCCCACCGCCGAGTACGGGTGGCTGCGCCCGGGGGCGCGCGCGCGCTTCCGCTTCCTCAACGACGAGACCCTCGTGCTCGACGCCGGCGTGGGCTACCGCGCGGTGCTCGGCGTGGGCGAGCTCGCCACGAGCTTCGGTGAGCAGGTCGACGCGCACGGGTTCGACATCGGCGTCGGGCTCGGAGGGAACCTGATCACCGCGCTCGACCTCGGCCTGACGTGGGGCGTCCGCTTCGACTACGTCGGCTACTGGATGAGCTTCGCCGGCGCCGCCGCGGACGAGGCCGCCACGAGCGGCGTCGAGTCCTCGGTCCGCTTCACGTTCGTCGCGGGCTGGTCCTTCAGGTGACCCGCGGGCTCCGCGTCTCGGCGCTCCTCGTCGCGATCGCCGGGCTCTTTGCCGTCGCCCTCGCCTGGTACTTCCCCCTCACCCTCGGGGGCCCCGACAGCCTCGACGCGCTCGAGGCGCAGCGCTTCGCGTCGCTGCTCGCCCACGGCACGAACGTCCTGACGTGGCTCGTGCATGCCGGGGTCGCGGCGTGGGTCGCGGCCCGACTCACGTCGACGCCTCGCCGCTACGCGTACGGGGCGGCGGTGGTCTTCGCGCTCGCGGCGGCGGGCGAGGTGCTCCTGCCGGGCACGTTCGAGCCGGGCGCGCTCGAGGCGCTCGGCTACGTCGGCATGACCGTCGCCCGCCCGCTCGGCGCCCTCGCGCTCCTCGAGGGGTTGAGGCGCGCGGGGTGGGGGGCGCGCCTCGGGGCGTGGATGTGGGCGCTCGCGCTCGTCTGGGTCGTCACCGCGGCCCTGCCGATGGACCTGCCCGCCATCGCGAGCTTGCTGCTCTGGAAGGCCGACGTCCTCGTGCTCGCGGGAGCGCTCGCGCACACCGCGTCGCGCGAGCGGCCGCGCGGGGCCCCGGCCGACACCGCACCGTCCACGTTGCGCCTCGCCTTGCTGGGCTGGATCGCGTGGCTGGTCGCCCCGTGGCCCCTCGTGCTGGTGCGCGGCCTCGAGGGCCTCGACCCGCTCCCGATCGAGCGGGCCCCGGTGTCGGTCTTCGCCGCGCTCTGTGTCCTCGCGCTCCTCCTACGGCTCGCGCGCAACACCGACGCCCACGTCGATCCGCGCGCCGCGCAGGCGGCGGCGCTCGCGATGGGCGTGAGCGCGACCTTCGACGTGTTCGAGGCGATGTTTCCCGACGGGTCCTCCTGGTGGCGCTTCGCGTCTCTCTGTCTGGGCGGCGCGGCGCTCTGCGCGCTGGTGTTCCATGTCCGAGACACAGCCAAGGCGCTCGACGCGCGCCGCCTCGTCTCGCGCGCGGGAGGCGCCCTCGCCCTCGCGGCGGTGTTCGCGTGGATCACATTCGCGCGCCTGGCCCTCGGCGCCGACGCCGGCTCGATCGGTCCCCTCCTGGCGCTCGTCGGAAGCGTACTCGCGCTCGGCGCCGTGCTCCTCTCCCTCTGGACCGGCTTCGCCGTCGCGCGCCTCGCGTCCCGCACGGAGCCCCTGGCCTCGACCGCTCCAGAACGCGCACACCGGGACGCGGACTCGGACGCGGAATCGGAGTCGGACTCGGATTCGGACGCGGACGCGGACGCGGACGCGAAGTCGGACGCGGACTCGGATTCGGACGCTGAGTCGGACTCGGATGCGGACGCGGACTCGGACTCGGAGGCGGACTCGGACGCGGACGCTGAGTCGGACTCGGACGCGAACTCGGACGCGGACTCGGACTCGGACGCGGACGCGGACTCGGACTCGGATGCGGAGTCGGACTCGGATGCGGAGTCGGACTCGGACTCGGACGCGGATGCGGATGCGGATGCGGATGCGGACGCGGAGTCGGACTCGGACTCGGACGCTGAGTCGGACGCGGACGCGGAGTCGGACGCGGACTCGGACGCGGACGACGACGGCGCAGACCACGAAGACGCAGACCACGAAGACGAAGAAGACGACGCAGCCCCGCCCTTCGAGAACGTCCCCGGCCTCCAGCGCGGCGTCCGTCTCTCCAGCCGCACGGTCTTGCTCGTCACCCTCGGCGGCGTGATCTTCGCCGCCCTCGTGCTCGCCGGCGCCCGCTGACTATTCGGCCTTCGGCGGCGGGAACGAGGACGGCGCGAGCGCGTCCATCTCCTGCGAGCCCGTGCTGGTGGGCTCCTCGGGCTCGAGGCCGGTCATGTGGATCTGGCCCTCGAAGACGCAGCCCTTGTCGATGTCGAGCGTGGGCGCGGTGACGTCGCCGTGGACCGCGCCCTCGGCGTGGATCTCGACCAGCTGCCGCGCGACCACGTTCCCCCGGAGCGTGCCGCCCCGCACGATGAGCGTGCCGACCTCGATCTGGGCCTCGACCTCGGCGCCGTCGCCCAGGATGAGGATGCCGTCGCTGTGCACCTTGCCGACGAAGCGGCCCTCGATGCGCACGCGGCCCTCGAACGCGAGCACGCCCTCGAACTCGGTGCCGCGACCGAGCAGCGCGTGAATTTCTCCGAGTCCGGTGAGGTCCTTCTGCGCCATGCGGCCGGGAGCATTCTCGCGCGGGCCCACTTCGTCAAATCGGTGGCCGATGATAAAGAGAAGCGCCGTGCGCCAACACCTCCTCCTCGCGCTCCCCTCCGCGCTCCTGGCGACCCTCGCGCTCGCCTGCGATCCCCCTGCCCCTGACGTCTCCCAGCTCGACGTGCCCATCGTCGACGGGACCTTCGAGGAGGGCGAAGACGCGGTCGTGACCGTGCTGCCCTTCGGCGGCGTCGGGCTCTGCACGGGCACGCTCATCGCGCCGAACGTCGTCTTGACGGCCAAGCACTGCGTGCAGGCGGCCGACGCCGACGCGCCGTACCCGGTCACCGCGTTCACGGTCGGCGTGGGCAGCGACGTGCGGAGCGTGCGGGGATACCGCGCGCGCTACGTCGAGACGACCCCGGGCGCCTACTCGAGCAACCCGCGCACGGGGCTCTCGGGCGCGATCATCGGCGTGGACGTCGGCGTGCTCATCCTGCGCGACGACGTCGAGGGCGTCACGCCGATCCCGATCCGTCGGGACGAGCCGCGCGACATGATCGGGCAGACCTTCACCGCGGTCGGCTTCGGCCAGCGCCCCGACGGGCCGGCCGGGCTCAAGTACAAGGGCGACGGCGTGGTCTCGAACCTCACGGGCGGCGTCCTCTACACCGAGCAGACCATCTGCCAGGGCGACTCCGGCGGGCCGATGATCCAGGAGGCGCCCGAGCGCCGCGTCATCGGCGTCGCGTCCTTCGGACAGGCGGGCTCGTGCCCCAGCGCGGCGGACGGATACAACTCGGTCTACCAGCACCTCGACCTCATCGACCGAGCGCTGGTGCTCGCCGGTCAGTGTCTCGGCGGCGAGGAGGTCTGCAACGGCCTCGACGACGACTGCGACGACGCCACCGACGAGGGCTGCGCCGACTTCGGCGAGGCCTGCGAGGCCGACACCGACTGCGCCTACGCGCAGCTGCCCGACTTCCTCCCGCCGGCCTTTGACGCGGCGCAGTGTCTCGAGGGCGTGTGCGCGCGGCCCTGCAACCCGCTCGCGCCGAGCTGTGACGCCATCGAGCGCGCGGGCGTGACCATCCCGACCCCCGGCCTCTACTGCCAGCGCACCTCGGGCTGCGAGGGCCGCTGTGTGGCGGGCAGCGCGGGCTCCGCGGTCGACGGAACGGACTGCGCCAGCGACGGCGAGTGCGCGTCGGGTCACTGCGTCGATCCGGGTGACGGACGGCGCCGCTGCTTGCCGCTCTGCGTGGGAGACGCCGGGCACTGCCCGGTCGGCGAGGCGTGCGCCGCGACCCCGGAGGCGTGCGGCGCGTGCGTCGACGCGGGCCTGGTAGTGGGCGGCCGCGGCATCGGTGAGCCCTGCGCGAGCCACGACGACTGCCACGGCGAAGGTGTGTGTGAGGACGGCGCCTGCACCCGCGCTTGCACGACCGACACCGGCTGTCCGGACGGCTTTCACTGTGCGGCCTCCCTCTGCGCGCGCGGCGGCCGCGGACGCATCGGCGATCCGTGCGAGGAGAACGACGACTGCGGCAGCGGCTTCTGCGCGTCCGCGGGCGATCGGAGCTGGTGCTCGCGCTTCTGCGACGCGGCCGAGGACTGCGCCGACGGGTTCGCCTGCACGACGGCGGGCGCGGCGCAGGTGTGCGCTCCGGAGGGAGCGCTCTTCGGCGAGAGCTGCAGCGCGGACGTCGACTGCGGTGAGGGCGGGATCTGCTCCGGCGGCGCCTGCACCCGCAGCTGCGGCGCGGGCGCGTCCTGCCCGCTCGAGCACGCCTGCACCCGCGACGACGAAGGCCGCGCGGTCTGCGGCCGTCCGAGCGGGGGCGGCTGCGCGGCGTCGCCGGGCCCGAGCTCCAGCGGCGCGGCGCTCGCGCTGCTGCTCGGGTTGCTCGCGTTCGTCCGTCGTCGTCCCGCGGGATGACCTCGCGCTCTGACCCGCTGCTGGAAGTTCCACTGCTGGAAGTTCCACTGCTGGAAGTTCCACTGCTGGAAGTTCCACTGCTGGAAGTTCGTGCTATCTTCGGGCGTGCCCCGAAAGCCCCGCGACGTGCTCGACCGAGACGCCGAGTGGCGCGCGCTCTCGGACGCCTGGGAGAGCTCTGGGCCCGAGCTGCTCTTCGTGCTCGGGCGTCGGCGCATCGGAAAGAGCTTCCTGCTCTCGCGCTTCGCCAAGCGCGTGAAGGGGGTCTACTACCAGGCGACCCGACGCACCGAGGCCGAGCAGCTCGCCAGCGTCTCCCTCGCCGTGGGGGAGCGCTTCGGGGACGCGGCTCTCAGCCGAGGCGCCTCGATGCCCTCGTGGGAGGCGCTCCTCGCCTACATCACGGAGCGGGGCGGGGACGAGCCGTTTCTCCTCGTCCTGGACGAGTTCCCGTACCTGGCCTCGGCCGCTCCCGCGCTCCCGTCGATCGTGCAGAAGCTCTGGGATCACGACTGGTCGCGCACTCGCATCCGGCTCGTCCTGGCGGGATCGTACGTCACGGCGATGCACCGGCTCGAGGCCGGCGATCAGCCCCTCTTCGGGCGTCGAACCCGCCGGATCTCGTTCGACCCGTTCACGGCCGCGGACCTCGCGGGGTTCGTGCCCGACTGGACGCCTCGGGACCGCCTGCGCCTCCATGGCGTCGCCGGGCACCTCCCGGGACACCTCGCGCTGATCGATCCGGACGCGTCGCTGGAGGCCAACCTCGCCCGCCTCTTCTTCGACCCGGCCGGTCGGCTCGTCGACGAGGCGCAGCACATGCTGGACGCCTTCCTGGGGGAGGCCGACGTGCACTACTCCATCCTGGAGGCCATCGCGGGCGGAGACCGCACCTGGAGCGGGATCACGAGCCGCGTCGGGAAGTCGGGGGGCGCGGTCTCCCGCCCGCTTCAGTGGCTGGAGGCGATGGACGTGATCGAGCGCGTCGTCCCCATCACGGAGAAGACCCCGAAGCGCTCCAAGCGCGCCGTGTATCGCGTCGCCGATCCGTACGTGGAGTTCTGGCACACGTTCGTGGCGCCCGCGCTCCGCTCCGGGAGCATCGGGCTCGCGAAGCCGGAGCTGCTGGTGAAGCGGCTCGTGTCCCCACGGCTCGACGACTACATGGGGGGCGTCTTCGAGCGGGTGTGCCGCGAGCACGCGCGCCGGACGTCGACGCCCTTCGAGCCGCTCCGCGTCGGCTCGTGGTGGGACGCCCGCTCACGCAACGAGGTCGACGTGGTGAGCTTGTCCGGCGACGGTGAGGTGTACGTCGCGGAGTGCAAGTGGGGCCCGGTGACGCGGCGCCACTTCGAGACCCTCCGCGAGCGTGCGCGGATCCTGACGGCGGAGCTCCCACGGGTCACGCGCGTCCACTACGGGCTCTACAGCGGGCGAGGGGAGTTCGACGACGCGCTGCGCGAGCTGGCCTCCCGGGGCGAGGTCTCGCTCTACGGTCCCGACGACGTGACCTGATCGGGCGGTGGGGCAATCCCCGATGGGCGGGTCGCGGCGGTGGGCGGAGTCTGAACGGACCATGCGCACTCACAACCCGCCTCGCACGCCCGCGTTCCTCGGTGAAGCCAACACCCGTCGGGTCAAACGCACGCTGCTCGAGGGCATGGCGTCGCGAAGGCCCGACCAGGTGGTGACCATGGTGACGCGCGCGCGCCGACGGGGAACCCCGTATCACACCATCGCCGAGTGGCTGGGGCCGCGCGCGAGCTGCCCGCCGCAGCTCCTGGCGGTCTACGACCGGGTGCAGCTGCTGGCATCCGTCGAGCCCTGACTTCCCCCCGCCCCGTGGACGCGGCACCATGAGGCATGGCCTCGCTTCGCCTCCCGCTCGCTTGCCTCCTGGTGCTGGCCGCATGCGGAGGCGGCGAAGGGGAGAGGGATGCGGCGATGGATGCGCGGGTCCCGATGGACGCGCGCCCGGTCGACCTGGACGCAGCGCACGACGCCAGCGCCGACGCCGCCTGGCTCGACGCCGGCCCGACGGACTCGGGCGTGATCGACGCGAGCTTCGACGCGGGGCCCGAGTGCGTGACCGGGGACGACTGCGGCCCGACCACCTGCGCGATGGCGGCCGAGGGCTGCGTCCAGAGCACGCCCACCTGCGCGGACGGCGCGTGCGCGAGCGACTCCGCTTCGTACCCTCGGCGGGTGTGCGATCCCGGCCTCGGCGTGTGCCGCGCGCCAGATGGCGATCCCTCGGACGCGGGCGCGGGCGACGCCGGTCCGTCGTGCACGAGGGACGACGAGTGCGGGCGGCCCACGTGCCGACAGCTCGGCGCCTCGTGCGCCCAGAGCCTCCCGCGTTGCGCGATGGGCGCCTGTCGCTTCGAGATGAGCACGCTCAGCGGGTCCAGCTGCGACTCGGCGACGGGCCTCTGCGGCGCCCCGATGGATGGAGGCGGCCCGATCGATGGCGGCTTCGGCTGCTTCAGCGACGCGGACTGCGCGCGGCCGACCTGCCGACAGATGGGCCGCGATTGCACGCAGAGCACCAGCCGGTGCCTCGGTGGCACGTGCATGCCCACGCTGCGCACGATCTCCGGCTCCACCTGCGACACGAGCCGCGGCCTCTGCGGCGGCTCGGGGATCGACGGCGGCCCGCCGCCTCCTCCCGACGGCGGGGTCGGCTGCAGCCGCGACTCCGACTGCGGCACGCCGTCCTGCCGTCAGCTCGGCGCCGACTGCGTGCGCTCGCTCCCGAAGTGCGAGATGAACCGCTGCGGCGCCCGCATCGAGAGCATGCCGGGCCGGACGTGTGACCCCGTCGCGGGCGACTGCCGCTGAGCGCTCGCGGGCCTACTCTTCGATGCGCAGGGCGCGGGGCGGCTCGACGATGCCGCTGAGCATCTCGGTCTCCCGGAGCGCCGAGCGGATGTTCGCGCCGTGGGCTTCGTGGGTGAGCATCACCACGTGCACCGGGTCGTCGCCCTCCGAGCGGCCGGTCTGGATCATCTGCTCGATGGAGATGTCGAACGCGCCGAGCACGCCCGCGATGCGCGCGAGGACGCCCGGACGGTCGAGCACGCTGAAGCGCAGGTACCAGCGGCCCTCGTAGCGGCCGGCGTCGACGACCGTGCGCTGCTCGAGGTGCTCACCCCGCCACGCGCGCTGGGGCACGCGCCCGCTGGCGCCGCGCGCGATGTTGCGGCCGACGTCGACGATGTCGCTCACCACGCTCATCGCGGTCGGGAGCGCGCCCGCGCCGTAGCCGCTGAGCATGCAGGGGCCGAGCATCGCGCCGTCGAGCACGACGACGTTGAGCGCCCCGCCGATGCTTGCGAGCACGCCACCCTCCGGGACGAGCGCGGGGTGCACGCGGAGATCGAGCGCCCTGCCTTCGAGGGTCCCGTCCTCGAGCGCGCGGCCGACCGCGAGCGGCTTGATCACGTAGCCGAAGCGGCCCGCCATCTCCATGTCGATGGCGGCCACGCTGTCTATCCCCTCCATCGAGACCTGCGAGGGGTGCACCTTCGCGCCGAACGCGAGGGTCGCGAGGATGGTCAGCTTGTGCGCCGCGTCGCCGCCGTTGACGTCGAGGGTCGGGTCCGCCTCCGCGTAGCCCTTCTCCTGCGCCTCCTTCAGCGCCGCGCCGAAGTCCAGGCCCTCCTCCTCGCGCATGCGGCTGAGGATGTAGTTGCTCGTGCCGTTGACGATCCCACGCAGCGAGGTGACGGTGTCCGACGCGAGCGCCTCGCGCAGCACGCGGATCACGGGGATGCCGCCCGCGACCGCGGCCTCGAAGTAGAGGTCGGCGCCCTTCTCCTCGGCCAGCTCGATCAGCGTGTGGCCCTGCTCGGCGAGGAGCGCCTTGTTCGCGGTCACCACCGACTTGCCCGCCTCGAGCGCGCGCCGCACGTAGGTGCCCGCCGGCTCTATGCCTCCGACGACCTCGACGACGATGTCGATCTCGGGGTCGTCGAGCACCTCGTCGGGGTCGAACCCGAGCAGGGCCTCGGGCAGGAACGGCGAGCGCGTCTTGCCCTTGGTGCGGCCCACCACGCGGCGCACCTCGATGGACGTGCCGAGGCGGCGCTCGATGGACCGCGCGTTGTCGTGCAGCAGCTCGAGGATGCCCTGGCCCACGACGCCGGCGCCGAGGAGACCGATGCGAATGGGACGGCTCACGCGGCGCTACATACCGCGGACCGACCCCCGCGCGCTAACACCTGTGCTAACAGACGGCTCGTGACCTCCGGCACGTGGCTGCTGCTCAGCTGGATCCTGGTCGGCGCGGCCACCCTGGTCGTGCACGCGCTCGTCCTCTGGCAGGTGCTCTGGGCCGAGAAGCCGGCCGGCAAGTGGCGCTGGCTCGCGCTGATCCCGCCCGCCGCGCCGGTGATCGGCTGGCTGGGCGGCCGCCGGGTGGCGCCGATTCTGTGGGGAGTGCTCGCCCTTACCTATCTCGTCCTGCGCCTCGTCTGATATCGTCGGCGCCATGTCGCGCACGCTCAGCCTCGTCGCCTTGGCGCTGGCCTTCTCGCTCTTCGCCGCCCCGCTGCGCGCACAGACGAACCCGCTCATCGAGCGCGGGCAGTCGGAGTACGACGAGCTGCGCTACGAGGAGGCCCTGCAGACGCTCTCGGCCGCCCTCGTGCGCTCGGGCAACTCCCGCAGCGATCTCGCGCAGATCTACCGCCTGCTCGCCTTCACCTACCTGGCGCTCGGTCGGGAAGAGGAGGCCGCGGGCGCCTACCGCGGCATGCTCCCGCTCGACCCCGAGTATCAGCCCGATCAGTCGATCGCGCCGCGGATGCGCGCGTTCTTCGAAGAGGTGCAGCAGCAGTGGGAGTCGGAGGGGAGGCCGGGCAGCGGGCCGCCGCCGCCGGTGGAGATCCAGCACCGCTCCCCCGCGGAGTGGGAGCGCGAGCAGCCGGTCCCGCTCGCGGCGCAGATCGACGATCCGGCCCGGCGCGTCGCGCAGCTCGTGCTGGCCTACCGGCAGGGCACCGACGCGGTCTTCACCCGGCTGGACACCCAGCTCGCGGACGGGGAGTACACCGCGACCATCCCCGGAACCGACGTCGCGCCGCCGCTCGTCGAGTACTACTTCGAGGCGCTCGACGCGAACGGCCTGCCCATCGCGGCCCGCGGAGACGTCGCGGCGCCGCTGCGCATCGCGGTCCCCGAGCCGGGCGGCAACGTGGCCGAGGAGTGGTGGTTCTGGACCCTCATCGGCGGTCTGGTGGCGGGCGGCGTGGTGGCGGCGATCGTGATCGCCGACCAGGTGAGCACCGGCCCGCAGACCGGCACGTTCGTGATCACGATCGACTGAGAGCCCGAGGACCCATGAGCGAGCCGCGTTACCCCTGCGTGCACGTCGCGGTGCCGGTCACCGAGAGCGACGTGGTCTCCTCCGTGCTCTGGGACGCGGGCGCGACCGGGCTCGAGGAGCGCGACGCGACCACCATGGACGCCGCGGCCGGAGACGGCGTGACCCTCGTCGCGCACTTCGACGAGGAGGCCGACGCGCTCGAGGCGGTCGGGCTCGTCACCGCGCGCTTCGACGGCCGGTTCGTGCCCACGGTGGAGCACATCGTGGGCGACGACTGGAGAGAGCGCTGGAAGGCGTTCTTCCACACGACGCGGGTGGGGGAGCGGCTCGTCGTCCGCCCGAGCTGGGAGACGCACGACGCGCGGGAGGGCGACCTGGTCATCGTGCTCGACCCGGGGCAGGCCTTCGGGACGGGCACCCACGAGACGACGCGGCTGGTCATGCGGGAGCTCGAGGCGCGCGTGTCGGGCGGCGAGCACGTGCTCGACGTCGGCTGCGGCAGCGGCATCCTCGGCATCGCGGCCCTGAAGCTCGGCGCGGCGCGCGTGGTCGCGGTCGACGTGGACCCCATCGCGGTGCGCGTCACGGACGAGAACGCGGAGATCAACGGCGTCGCGGTCGAGGCCTCGACCACGCCCGTCGAAGACGTGCCCGGGCGCTACCCCATCGTGCTCGCGAACATCCGCAGCCCCATCCTCATCCCGATGACCGAGTCGCTCGTCGCTCACCTGACGCCCGGCGGCGTGCTCGTGCTCAGCGGCCTCCTCGCGGAGGAGGAGTCGGAGATCCGCGCCGTGTACGACGCGCACCTCCGCTTCGACGGCGTGCGCCGCGACGGCGACTGGATCGCGCTCGCCTACCGGAGCGAGGAATGAGCACGCCGCGCCGGCTGCACTGCCACCCGCTGCCGGCCGCGGGAGAGGTGACGGAGCTCGACGCGGCGGCGACCAAGCACGCGGCGGTGTTGCGGCTCGGCGTCGGAGACGCGGTGATCCTGTTCGATGGAGAGGGCGGCGAGGCGGACGCCGTGATCGAGGCGACGGACGAGCGCCTCGTCTGCCGCGTGGGGGCCCGACGTGAGGTGCCGCCCCGCCCGCGCGTCGTGCTCGTCCAGTGCATGCCGAAGGGCGCCAAGCTCGACGACATCGTGCGCGCGACGACCGAGATCGGCGTCAGCGAGATCCGCCTCGCGCACGCGGCCCGCGCGGTGGCGAGGCCGGACGAGGCCCGGGCGCAGAAGCGCATGGAGCGGCTCTCGAAGATCGCGCGCGAGGCGGCGCGCCAGAGCCTGCGCGCGGACGTGCCCTCGGTGACTCGTCCCGCCCCGCTGCTGGACGTCGCGGCGCAGGCGCCCGACGGCGCTGTCAAGCTCGCGTTCGTGATAGGGGGGCGCGGCTCGGTCGAGGCGTGCGTCGACCCGACGCGTGAGACCTGGCTGGTCGTAGGCCCGGAGGGCGGCCTCTCGCCCGACGAGGTCGACGCGCTGGTCGGCCTCGGGTACCGCGGCGTAGGGCTCGCGGGGCCCGTGCTCCGCGTGGAGACCGCGGCGCCGGTCGTCGTGGCCCTCGTCGCCCACCGCCTCGGAGCGCTCTGAGCATCAGGCCCAGACCTGCGCGAGTCGTTCGCGCAGCCGAGGCCATGTCGCTCGTCCTCGCGGTCCTGGCGCTCGGGTGCGGTCGGGCAGATCCGGACGCCCCGCCTCCGGTACAGCCGCTGCCACCCCCCGCGCCGATCGCCGCGCCGCCGCCTCCCACGCCAGCGGCGCCGGTCGCCCAGCCCACCTCGCCGGAGCCCTCCGGCGCGCCGGCCGCGACGCCCGAGACCCTCGAGCGCGCGCGGGTGCGCTTCGGGCGCATCGACGTCCGAGGGGGCACGTCGGCCTCCACCGTCAGGCGGGTCGTCCGAAGGCACGAGGGGGAGATCGAGGGCTGCTACCGCCGAGGCCTGGAGGTCGACGGTCGGGTGGTCGGGCGGCTCGAGGCGCGCTTCGACGTCGAGCCCGGAGGCGCGGTGCGGGCGGTCGAGGTCCCCCCCGGGCCGCTCGGGCGCGTGGTCGAAGGCTGCGTCGCGGAGGCGATCCAGCGCTGGACGTTCCCGGGCTCGGGAGCGACCGATCACGTGATCTTGCCGCTCGTGTTCTCCACCCGGTGATCGGCGCTCGCGTGAGGCCTTCGTGGCGCTTGGCGCCTTTCGCGGCCTATCGTGTTATCCGGTTGAGATGGACGAGGGGATGGACGAAGCGAAACGATCGCCCGTCGACCGCGAGGGGAACGCACCCGGAACGGTCCCGCCGCTGACTCCGTCCACGGAGGAGGTCGGGGGCTGGGTCCATGATCTGAAGGCCGGCGCCACCTACTGGTCGACCACGCTGCACGAGCTGCTCGGGCTCGAGCCGGGGGAGACCTCCATCGAGCGAATCTTGCAGGTCGTGCCCGAGCCCGAGCGCGAGCGGGTGAGGCAGCACATGCTCGGCGAGGGGGGAGTGCGGCGCACGCTCACGCGACGGACCCTCGGGCACCGGATCAAGCCTCCCGGCGGGCGCGTCAGGGTCGTCCAGCACACGGTCAGCTTCGACGTCGGGGCGCAGAAGATCGAAGGGTCGCTGCACGATGTCACGGCGCGCGTCGAGATGGAGCAGGCGATGGCGCTCCTGGCCGAGATGCCTTCGACCGGTCGACATGGAGGCTTCTACGAGGCGTGCGCGCGTCACCTCGCCCGCCTCTACGACGTCCAGTACGCGTTCGTCGCCGTGCTGAGCGCGGACCGTCGCACCGCGCGGACCGTCGCGGTCTGGGGCGGGGACCGCCACCTCGAGAACTTCGAGTACGAGCTCCGAGGGACGCCCTGCGAGGACATCCTCTCGCTGCGGAAAGAGCTCATCCCCTGCGACGTGGCGCGTCTCTATCCTCGGGACGAGATGCTGGTGGCCATGGGTGTGGAGAGCTACTTCGGCGCGCCTCTCTACGACTCGAACCGCACGACCATCGGGCTCGTCTCCGTCATGGACGTCCGCCCGCTGGAGGTCTCCGCGTGGACCGCGCCCGTGCTGGGCGTGTTCGCGACGCGCGTCGCCGTGGAGCTCGTCCGCGAGCGCGAGGAGCGGGAGGCCCGCGAGAGGTCCGCCGCCATGGCCGAGGAGCTCGAGCACGCGCGGCGGCTGGAGTCGATCGGGCGCCTGGCGGGCGGCGTCGCGCACGACTTCAACAACCTCCTCACGATCATCATGGGGAACGCGGAGATGCTGAGGGACGGCCCGAGCTCCGCCGAGGAGGAGCGGGCGCTGCTCGAAGAGGTGCTGCACGCGGGTCAGAACGCGCGTGCCCTCACCGAGCGCCTCCTGGCGTGCGGTCGGAAGGAGCTGGTGGAGGCGCAGATCGTGGACCTCGACGAGGTCCTGGAGGGGCAGCGGCACGTGCTCCAGCGTCTGCTCGGTCCGGACGTCACGCTGCGCACGACCTCCTCCGGGGGGGCGGCGCGCTCCGCGTTGGAGCCGGGGCAGGCCGAGCAGATCCTGCTCAACCTGGCCGTCAACGCGCGTGACGCGATGCCCGACGGAGGGGCGTTCTCGATCGAGATCCGGGTCCGGGCCGAAGCGGGGCAGGTCGAGCTGACCTTCATCGACACGGGGACGGGCATGACCGCCGAGACGCGCTCGAAGATGTTCGAGCCCTTCTTCACCACGAAGGCGGACGGAGAGGGCACGGGCCTCGGGTTGGCCACCGTCTACGGCATCGTGCACTCCGCCGGCGGGACGATCGGGGTGGAGAGCCAGCTCGGGCACGGCACGACGCTCCGGGTGGTCCTGCCGCTGGCCGGCTGAGCCTATCCCGTTTGCTCTCCGCTGGGCGAGCGCATCGTGCCTGCGGTCGGCGTGTGGGAGGCGGGCTGCTCGATGTCGTCCGGGATCCGCTGCGCCTCGATGAAGATGCGGCGGACGCGCGCGTCGCAGCTTCGGATGTCGGCTTCGATCTCGTCGACCGCGAGCGCCAGCTGGTCCGCGCTGAGCTCGCGCCGGAAGGTGACGTCCAGCGCGACGAGGATGCGCTCCGGGCCGAAGTGCAGGGTGAAGGGCCGGCCCGCCTCCACCACGTCGTCGCGGCGCGAGGTCACGCCCTCGATGGCCTCGATGACCTCGGGGTCGGTCGACTCACCGACCAGGAGGCGGCGGGACTGCGCGACGAGATACAAGGCGGCCGCGCCGAGGATGAGGCCGATGAGGACGGACGCGATCGCGTCGGGGTAGGGCGAGCCCGTCAGCTGACTGAGCCCGAGGCCCGCGGCCGCGATGAGCACGCCCGCGAGCGCCGCGGTGTCCTCACCCACCACGATGAAGCGGCTGGGGTCCTTGCTCCGGAAGAGCTTCTGGAGGAAGCCGTCGCCGGTCTCCTCGCGCTCGACCGCGCGCACGGCGATGAGCCAGCTGCTGCCCTCGGCGACGAGCGCGACGCCGAGCACGACGTAGCTCCAGAGGTAGCTCTCGGGGACCTCGCCGCGCCCGGAGAGGAGGCGCGAGAGGCCCTCATAGATCGACACCCCGCCGCCGATGCCGAAGAGCAGGACGGCGTAGATCAAGGCCCAGAAGTAGACCTCCTTGCCGTAGCCGAAGGGGTGCTCCTCGTCGGCCGGCTTCTTCGAGCGCCGGACGCCGAAGAGGATGATGCCCTGGTTCGCGGTGTCGACCGCGGAGTGCACCCCCTCGGCGAACATGGCCGCGCTGCCCGAGAACGCCGCGGCCACGAACTTCGCCACCATGATGACCAGGTTCGCCGCCATCGCCGCCAGGACGGTGACGGGATGACTCTCGCGTTCTCCTTCGCTCATCGCTGGTCCAGGACACTAGGCCCCGACCCCGAACTGACAGCTATGCCCCCGAGCAGGGACGTGGTGCTGGAAAAGTGCGACGAGATCGGCCGTCGCGCGCGCGGTCGTGCGTCGTCGTTGACACCGGGGGTTTCGGACGGCGAACATTCGACGCTCGCGATGTCCGCCCTCACCTCGCTGTTGGTCCGGGACGGCGTCGTCCCCGTACGCAAGATCGAGGAGGCGCTTCAGCGCCAAGTCATCTCGGGCGGGGACATGGAGACGCTCCTCCTCGAGATGAACGCCGTCCCGGAGAACACTCTGGCGGCGTACAAGGCGGCGCTGTTGGGTGCGGAGGCCGCCACGCGCGAGCAGGTGATGAGCGTGCCCCTGGAGATCCTCGGGCTCGTGCCCGCGGACGTCGCCGTGCAGCTGAGGCTCGTGCCGCTCGCGGTGGAGGGCTCGACGCTCCACGTCGCCGTCGCCGACGCGCTGACCCCGGAGCAGGAGGAGCGGGTCGGGTTCCTGCTGGGCTACGAGCTGTCCCCGCGGGTCGTCTGCGACGTGCGGCTCGCGGCGGCCCTGTCCCTCCACTACGAGGCCGATCTGGCCCCCCGCATGGTGCGCCTGGTCGACAAGGTGCGGAGTCGGGCGAGCGGAGAGCTCCCGGCGATCGGGAGCAAGGTCTCCGACCAACTCGCCGGTCACGAGGCGGAGATCCCGCAGAAGCGTGGAGAGCCGACGTTCCAGCGGCGCACCAAGAGCTTCGGCTCGATGATCCTCGAGCCCGCGCCTCCGGAGTCGGAGCCCCCGCCCGAGCCGGCCCCCGAGGAGCGCGGTCGCGATCAGGACGACGGCTCGGTGACCTCGACGCTGCGGCACGAGCCGCCGTCGAGCCTGAAGCGCATCCGCGGACCGATGACGCTGGCCGCCGGGGAGCGGCGCCTGAAGCAGGCCGCCGATCGTGACCAGATCCTCGAGGTCCTCTTCGGCTTCGCGCAGCAGTTCTTCGACTACACGGCGCTCTTCGTGGTGCACGACGAGCAGGCGGACGGGCGCGCCGCCTACGGGCCGGGCGCGCCGACGGCCGAGGTGCAGGCGCTGAGCTTCCCGCTCGACCGGCCCAGCATCTTCTCCGAGGCCCGACGGACCCTCGCGCCCCAGGTGCGGCGCCTCGATCAGTCCGAGGGCGATCGCGACATCGCCCTGGGGCTCCGTCGCCCGCAGGCGCCCCACTGCTTCGTCATGCCGGTGGCGATCCGCCAGCGCGTGGTCGTCTTGCTCTACGGCGATCGCGACGGAGAGACGTTCGACATCGGCGCGGCGATGGACCTCGTGCGCTTCGGTCCACGCGTGGTCGAGGCGTTCGAGCAGCTCATCCTGCGCAACAAGCGCGGCTACCGGCCCGCGCAGACCGAGGCGCCGTCGCCCCCCCGCGAGAACCGGAACCGCGTCGAGCTCAAGGAGGCGGCGCGCAGCGTCGCCCAGACCGCCGGCACCGCGCGCCCGGCCACCGAGGCGCGCAAGACCCGGGCGCGGACGTCGTGGCACCCGGGGAGGAAGAGCTCGCCGGGCTTCGCGCCCCCCGCGGCCACGAGCTCGCACGACAGCTGGGACGCGGTCGCGCGTGCGCCACAGCCGGCGCCCCCCATCGGCAAGAAGGCCCCCACGCCGCCGCCCGGCGCCCTCGTGGACCCGGGGTCGGAGCGTGAGGCCTCGGCTCCGCCGGAGCCGAGAAGCCGGGAGCGCAAGCCGCTGCTCATCGACGCGGCCCCCTCCACCGTGCTCGGCATCCCTCGCGCCGCGCCGCCGCCCCCGCCGTCGGCGGAGCTCGACCTGGCCGGGACCGCGCTCGCCGGGCTCGCCGATGACGAGGAGCCCGAGCTGTCGTTCGAGACCGGCGACGAGGACGAGCCCGACGTCGTGATCGACATGAACGACGACGACGACGTCGACTACGACGACGACCAGTTCGAGGCGGACGACGAGGACTGGGGGGAGGATCCGAACGAGCCGGACGCCGCTCCCGCCTCCTCTCGGGAGCGGAGCGCCGGGACCTACCAGGTGCGCGACGCGCCCGTCGACGTCGTCCGCACGGAGCGAAGCTCCGATCGCCCCCGTCCTCGCTCCGTGCGCCCGCCGAAGGATCCGCGCCGGGACGACGACGACGACGACCCACGACCCGAGGTCGTCCGGGTCCCCGACAACATCCGCTCGGAGCCCCCGCGCGGGCTCGACGCCGAGACGCGCTCGGTGATCGTCGACATGGGCGAGCAGGTCCACGCGCAGGTGGCCGACCTCGCCCAGGCCGAGGACAGGCGGAGCTGGGACGGGCTGGTCGACGGCCTCCTCGCCCTCGGCGACGCGGCGCTCCCGGTGCTGGTCCAGGCGTTCCCCGGGAAGCTGGCGTGGACGCGCCGCAAGGGCGGCAAGCTGCCCGCGGGGCGTGACCTGTCCCCGGTCGCCCGCGCGCTCGTCGCCTTCGGAGAGAGGGCCGCCTCCTACACCGCGTCGCTCCTCGGCTCCGCGCATCCCGACGTGCGCTTCTACGCGATCCTGATGGCGGCCGAGCTGGTGCACCCCGACCTCACCGACGCGGTGGCCGAGCGCATCCACGACGAAGACGAGGGCGTGCGCCGGCTCGCGGTGCAGCTCTTGCCTCGCTTCGCGTCGTTCCGCGGCTTCGACGAGGTGCGCACGGTCGTGCGCCGGACGGCGCGGCTGCGCGGAAAGGACCCCTCACGTCGCCTTCAGGCGATCGACGCCGTGGCCGCGCTCCACGACGTCGAGATGATCCCGAAGCTCATCGAGCACCTCAAGGACCACGACGACGACCTCGTCGAGCACGCCCACCGCGCGCTGGTGGCGATCACCGGCAACGACGTCGGCGCGACCCACCGCAAGTGGTCCTCGTGGTGGGAGAAGAACCGCGCCCGGCACCGCATCGAGTGGCTCATCGACGGGCTCGGGCACACGGACGAGAAGGTGCGCCGCCACGCGGGCGAGGAGCTCCAGCGCGCGACGCAGCAGTACTACGGCTACCACCCCGGCAGCCCCAAGCGAGACCGCGATCTGGTGGCCAAGCGCTACCGGCAGTGGTGGGACCGCGAAGGCCAGCGCCGCTTCGCGTAGCGCACGTCGAGCAGCTACATCGGCTGCGGGTTCGGCTCCTCGGAGTCGATCAGCGTGTGCATGGGCTGCGGGTTGGGCTCCTCGCCGAGGACGCCGAGCTGGAGCATCGGCTGAGGGTTGGGCTCCTCTCCCTTCGTCGTCGGCCGCGTCATCGGCTGAGGGTTGGGCTCCTCTCCGTGGCGCCTCGACATCGGCTGGGGGTTGGGCTCCTCGGCGTCGCCGAGAGACGTCGGCACGGGGTCGAGGTCGCGGAAGCGAGCCAGGACGTCGACGCAGAGCACCGCTCCGGAGCGCCCGACGAGCGCTCCGAGGCCGGTCTCGCCAGCGACGGCGTGCACCCGGCCGGAGGGGAGCGACTCCCCGCACGCGTCGGCGAGACGCCACGCCCGTTCTGGCACCACGGCGGCGTCGAGGCGCACGTCGGCCTGGAGTCCTTCATCATCGAGGGCGGCGCTGCGCCCGTCCACGTCCTCCTGTCCGACACAGCCGCCGAGGGCGGCGAGGAAGAACACGCTGATGAGAGCTCGCTTCATGATTCCTCGTTCTTCTTCTTCTTCAGTCCGTACTCGCTCGCCAGCTGCGACAAGCGCGGTCGTTTCATGCCGAGCAGCGCCGCCGCGCGCGAGATGTTCCCGCCCGTCTCGTCGAGCGCCCGCTCGACGGCTTCGCGCTCGAGGTCCTTGCGCATCTCGTAGATCGAGCCGCGCTTCTGCAGCGCCCGATAGTAGAGGTCTTCGAGCTGGCCCACCGCTCCCGGCGACCCGCCCGATCCAGCCCGACCGAGCGTCGGCGCGTGGCGCTCGAAGTCTTCGCGAGACAGCAGCTGCTTGTGCGCCAGGACGGCCACGGCGCGCAACACGTTCTCCAGCTCGCGCACGTTGCCGGGCCACGCGTGCTGCTCGAGGAGCTCGATGGCCGCGCGGTCGAGCGTCACCGTCGGGCCCTGCATCCGCTCGAGGAGCGCGCGCGCGATCTCCGCCACGTCGCCGGGTCGCTCGCGAAGAGGGGGCATCCGGAGGTGCAGCGCGCGGAGACGGTAGAACAGATCCGCGCGGAACGTGCCCGCCTCCACCATCGCCTCGAGGTCCCGGTTGGTCGCCGCGACGACGCGCACGTCCACATCGATCCGCTCGGTCCCGCCCACGCGCTCGAAGCGGCGCTCCTGGAGGACCCTCAACAGCGCCGTCTGCGTGCTGGCCGACATCTCCCCGACCTCGTCGAGGAAGAGCGTGCCGCCGTCCGCCAGCTCGAAGCGCCCGCGCCGTCGGCGGTCGGCGCCGGTGAACGCGCCGCGCTCGTGGCCGAACAGCTCGGAGAGGAGCAGCGTGTCCATGAGGGCGCCGCAGTTGACGGTGATGAAGGGCCCCTCGCTGCGCGCCGAGAGGTCGTGAACGGCGGCCGCGGCGAGCTCCTTGCCGGTCCCGCTCTCGCCCGTCAGCAGGACCGTGGTGTCCGTCGGGCCCACCCGCTCGATCCACGCCCTCACGCGGCGCGCCGCGTCCGACGAGCCGACGATGCGTCTCAGCGCCGACGCGTCAGCCGGGCGCTCGACGACCCCATCCGATCTCGCGACGGCGGCACGGGTGCGCGACAGCTCGAGCATCAGCGGCAGCGTGCGGAAGCCCTCGCGCAACGACTCGGGGACCTCCATCTCGAGCTCCCTCGCGGCCTGGCTCGCGTCATCGAGGCGCAGCTCGGACTCCGCTCTGACACCCGCTCGCGCCAGCAGGCTCGCCAGGGTGGAGAGGGCGCGCAGGACCAGCATGCGGTCGCCACCCGCGCGGGCGAGAGAGAGCGCGTGGCGCGCGCAGCGGGTCGCCACGTCGGGGTCGGGGCTCAGGGTGGCCTGCACGATGGCCAGGCGGCAGCGGTTGCGGTCGGTGTCGGGAGCGAGGTCCGCGACGAGCGCGGCGGCGTCTTCGCGACGCTCTTCGCCGATCGCGCGGTCGGCCATCAGCAAGGTCGCGACCTCTTCGACGCGCTGGTAGCCGCACTCGAGCGCGAGCGCGCGGGCCTCCTCGAGCAGATCCTTCGTCTGGCGGGCGTCTCCGGCGAGCGCCGCTGCCTCCGCCTCGACCAGGAGGCGCTCTGCGCGCATCTCTGGCCGGTCGTCGTCGGCTCGGAGGCTGCTCGCGAGGTCGAGGAGCGCCCGCGCCCGTCGTCCGTCTCCGAGCACCACGTGAACCTCCGCGAGGTTCGTGGCGACGCGCACCAGCATGGCGCGATCCTCCAGCGGCTTGAGCAGCCGGACCGCCGACTGGTACGCCGCGATCGCGCGCCCATAGCGCCCGGCGAGTCGGTCGAGAACGCCCAGGTTCTCGAGCGCGATGGCGCGGTGAAAGGACGCGCCGTGCCGGTTGGCCAGCTGAACGACCCGGGTGAGCAGGCCACGCGCGTCGTCGAGGCGACCCCTCGCCATACGAATCAGCGCGAGGTTGTTGAGCGAGCGCATCCGGTAGGTCGGGCGCTCGGTGCGCGCGGCCTCGGCTTCGTTGTCGAGGAAGCAGCGCTCGGCGAAGTCCAGGTCGCCGCTGGACCACGCCGCGCGACCGCGGGTGTTGCGGGCCTCGAGCTGGGTGTCGAGACCGACGTCCTCGCTCGACAAGACCTCGTCGCTCAGCGCGATCGCGCTCGCGTAGTCGGCCCGCTCCAGCTGAACCAGCGCCAGCTCCACCGCGGCCTCGCAGCGCGCCTCGGCGTCGTCGAGCTGGCGGACCTCGCGCAGCGCCTCCGCGGCCAGGCTCAGCTTGCCGGCCGCGCGCGCCAGACGCCCCACGCGCGTGAGCGCCTTCGGATCGTCGGGGCGCAGCTCTCGCAGTCGCTCCGCCGCAGCGAGCGCCTCCCCGATCGCGCCGCGCGTCGCGTGGAGCTCGCTCGCGCGCTCCAGCAGCGCGGCCGGAGGGCTCTTCAGCCTCGCGCAGGCGTGATCCACGAGCGCGGTGGCCTCCTCCAGGCAATGTCGCTGGGCGAGCTCGGCTGACGCCCGGAGCGCCTGCTCGGCCAGCGCGGGCCCTGCCTCCATCGCCCGCAACACGTCGAGGGGGCGCGGCTGGACGGCTCGGATGACGGCGCTCGAGCGCACCTCTCGCCCGAACAGGATCCCGTCGAGGCGGTCGGGGAGCCCCTCCGAGCGCTCGAGCAGCGCGCGGATCACGCGGGGCTCGGAGAGGTAGGCTCGCAGCCCGTCGTAGTCGAGCGGGGCCACCGTGATGCGCTGACACGCGGGATGGGCCAGCAGCCGCTCCACCGCCGCCGTGCGCTTCTCGACGGGCGGCAGCGCACCGATCCACAGACTGCCGCGCGTCTCTCCGAGGTCCGCCTCGTCGAGGAGGTACTCCAGCAGCGCGCCGGTCTCGAGATCCAGCTGCTCCAGATCGTCCAGCCAGATCAGGGGCGTCTCGCGCCGGGAGAGATCGAAGGTGAGTCGCGCCACGCCTTCGAAGAACGCGGCGCGGCGCTCGGCGAGCGTCCGCCACGGAGGCATCGGCTTCGCGGTCGTGTGCTGATACCAGAGCGCACAGCAGCCGAACGCACATCGGAACGCCTCGCGGGAGTCCGCGCTCCTCCCCGGAAACCTGTCGGCTCGATCCAGAAGGGCCGGGATGACCGTCTCGAGCGCGCCGAACGCCCGGCCTCCGGCGGTGCTGCCCTCGATGAGCGGCACGGGCGCGCGCTCGGCGAGGCGCTCGGCGATGCGGGGGATGCCCACGCCGTCGGGGCCGTCGAGGAAGACGAAGCGCGTGGCGCGCGAGGCGCCGCGGTGCAGCTCCAGCAGCTCGTCGATCACCGCCCCGAAGGGCTCGCCCTCCTGCGCCGCTTCCAAACGTCGCGCCGCCTCCATGGGCGTGGGCTCTGCAATTGGGTGGCCATCGGCCGGATCGACGTCGCGGGCGTCGCCCCCGGCCGCGGGCGTAATCTGGCTGACGGTCTGGGCGTCGCGTGACTTACGGCTCACGCGAACCAGCTCATGTCGATGAGCGTCTGGGGATCCCCGAGCGCGCGCGCGCTCAGCAGGTTGACCTCGACGTCGTCGGCGCCGAAGCGCTCGAGGCTGCGGGCCAGGAACCCGATGAGGCCCACCGCCAGCGTCAGGCTCGGCTCGTCGCGCTCCACCAGCTCGAGACGCCCGTACCCGCGGCCCACGCGGCGCACCTCCAGCTCGACGCCTCGCACGACCTTCTTCAGGATCGACGGCATCTCGGCCACGAGGAGCTCGGGCGGCGGCGCCGGAGGTCGCAGCGCGCGCATCTCGTCGAAGGCCCCCTCCGCCGCGGCGCGCCCCGCCTCCAGGACGAGGTGGAGATCGTCGTCGCCGAGGCGACTGTCGATGGTCTCGACGAGCCGCCGCACCGCGAACAGGGCGACCCAGCTGTCCGCGTCGATGCCGTGCACGAAGGGCGCGCGCGCGTGCTCGGGCATCGCGTCCAGGACGTCCTTGAGCGCGCGCTCGCCGAACTTTCGCGCCACGAAGCGCAGGATCGCGAGGACCACCGCGCCGGAGTAGGAGCCGCCTGGTGTCTTCTCGTCGGGCGGCGCAGGCGAGAGGGCGCGCTTCGCCACCGCCGGCGCGTCGCCCACGCGGCTCTGCTCGCTCGTCGTGGTCTCGTCCGAGACGTGGACGGGCGCCTCCACGTCGACCGGGATGTCGCCGTCGAACTGCGGCTCCGGAGCCACGGCGGTCTCGCTGGACCGGCGCGCGGCCTCCGCGTCGAGCTGACGGATCATCGCGAGCGCTTCCTCCGCGCTCATCCGCTGCGTCATGTCCGCGTCGCTCGTCGGCTCCCGCTGGGCCTTCGGAGCGGGCCGGCGCACCGGCTGGCGCGCGGGGGGACGGGACGTCGGGCGCGGCGGCAGGGCCGAGGGCGGCAGCGTCGAGGGCTTCGGGACCGGCCCCGTGCTCGAGCGGTGGCGCGTCTCCCGCGCCTTGATCCGCATCATCTCCATCGTGAAGGAGTCGCTGGGCTGGTCGTCGCGGAACGGGACCTTCAGCCCCCCGAACGGGAAGAGCGCCTCCGCGAACGCCTCCGCGTCGGGCCAGCGATCCTCGCGGTCCTTGGCCAGCGCGCGCATCACGATCTGCTCGAGCGCGGGGTCGAGGTCCGCGCGCCGCTCGCGCAGAGGCGGCGGCGGCTCCTTGCGCACCTTGCGGGCCAGCTCACGGAAGGTGGGCGCGTCGAACGGGCGCCGGCCCGCGAGCATCTCGTAGAGCACCACGCCGACCGAGTAGACGTCGAGGCGGGGATCGCGCCGGTCGTCGCCGCGGAGGCGCTCGGGCGCGGCGTAGGCGGGCGTGCCCACCAGGGTGCGCTCGGGGGTCAGCGACTTCGTGTCCTTCTTGCCGACGAGCAGCGCCGCGAAGCCGAAGTCGCACACCTTCACGAAGTTCCGGTCGCCGAAGCGCACCACGAGCATCAGGTTCGCGGGCTTCAGGTCCCGGTGGAGGATGCCGCGGTCGTGCGCGCCCTGGAGGCCGGCGAGGGTGTGGATGGCGATGGTCGCCGCGCGCCGCACCGGGAGCGGCCCGTCCATCGCGATCACCTGCGAGAGCGATCGGCCGCGCAGGTACTCCATGACCATGTACGGGCGCGCGCCCTCGGTGCCGAAGTCGAGGATGTCGATGATGTTCGGGTGCCCGATGGCCGCCGCCGCCCGCGCCTCACGCTGGAAGCGCTCCACCGAGGAGGGGTTCTCCGCGACGGCCGGGTGCAGCAGCTTGATCGCCACGAACCGGCGCAAGACCTGGTCGGCCGCCTTGTAGACCGCGCCCATGCCGCCGTCGCCCAGGAGCCGCACGAGGTGGTAGCGGTTGGCCACCAGCCTCCCGACCATCTCGGGATCGCCCGCGATCGGCCGTCCGGTGGCGGTGCATCGCAGCGTCCCCTTCGGATGACGCGCGCCGCAGTGCGGACATTTGCGGACCACGGGGCGAGCATACCGCGTCCCGGGGCGCTCCGGTGGCCCCGCGGGCCTCGACTGATAAGATGGCCGGTCCGGGCGCGGGCCGACGGCTGCCGCCTCCGCTCCTCGAATCGACAGTCGTTCCCAGGGTTTTCGTGAGTCAGGGCCGCATCTTCCCGTTGGTGGGACCGCTCCTCGTCCTCTACCTCATCGCCGAGGTGGCGGCGTCGGGGGAGGCGCTCGACCTGGGCGCGATGGGGCTCTGCGTGCTCGCGCTGATCGTGTCGGCCGCCCCCGCCTGGATGCTGCGCGGCGCGCCACGCCCCGGCGTGCGGCGGGTGACGACGCTGGGCGTGGCCTGCGGCGTCGTGCTCGTGCGCGCGGCGATGCCCTCGCTCTCGTCGCTCTACCTGGACCTCGGCGCCTCCATCGGGCTGCCGCTGGCGGGGGCGCTCGCGCTTCACCTCGCGCTCGACACGCCGGACCGCCCCCGAGCGCTCGGCCACCGCTGGCTCCGCTGGCTCGCCTGGGGCGGCGCGGTCGTGGCCAGCGTGGGCGCGCTGCTCGCCGAGGCGCCCGCCATGCCGGTGGGCGGTGACGTGCTGATCGTGCCCCAGCGCTGGACCTGGGCCGCGCCGCTCTACGCGGGGCTGGCCGTGGCGGTGGCCGCGGTCCTCCGGGTGGCCAGGCGGCGCATGGGCTCCGCGCCGGAGGCGCTCGCCAGCAACGGCTGGGCCACGCTGGGCTCGACCGTCGCCGTCGCAGCGGGGCTCAGCGGGCTCGGGCTGGTGCGCGCCGACGCGCTGGCGCCCGAGGTCGCGCGCGGGCTCTGGGCGGCGTCCCTCGTGTCGCTCCTCGCGGGGCACGTGGCCATGCTCGGCGCGCGTCGGCAGGTGCACGCCGGCCGGAGCACCCGGCGGCTGATCGCGGGCGCGCTCGCGGTGGGCGTCGTGTCGGTCCTCGCCGCGCTCCTCGTGGAGCGGCTGCCCTCCGATCCGGTCGCCATCGGCGTCGGCGTCGCCTTCTGCGCGGTGGCGAGCGCCGCGCTCTACCGGCTCACCTTCGTGGCGGTGCGCCGCCTCCTCGCGCCCTTCGGTGGGCGGCTGATCGAGGGCACGAACGAGGCGCTGCGGCGCGCGGTCGGCGCGACCGATCTCGAGCAGCTCGGGGCCGCCATCCTCCCGCCGCTCCGGCGCGCGTCGGGGGCGCTCGACGCCGACCCGTACCTGCTCCTCGTCGATCCCTCCCGCGAGGTCAGGGTCGACGCGGCGAGCATCGCGCACGTGGAGCCGCGCGAGCTGTCGCCGGCCCTCCTCGCGCGGCTCGCCGAGAAGCCGGGCGAGGTCGTCGTCGCCGCGCCCATCGCCGAGCAGGTCGTGCGGCGCGCCGATCTGCGCCCCCTGGCGGACGCCCTCGAGCGTCTGGACGCGCTCTGCGTGGTGCCCCTCGCCGTCGACTTCGAGGTCGAGGGCGCGCTGGTGGTCCCGCGAGGCCGCCGCCGCGCCGCGCTCACGCTCGAGGAGATCGACCGGCTGGAGACCCTCGGCCGTCACCTCGGCGGGCAGGTCGCGATGCTCGCCCAGTCCGAGCGGGGCCGCCGCCGCACGCGCGACGCCGTGGTGGCGCGCGAGAAGCTCGCCGAGCAGCTCGAGCACGCGCAGGAGGAGCTCGACAAGCTCCGCGCCGACACGCGCATCCTCAAGGCGGGCGGCGCGGCGGAGCGCTTCACCGAGCCGGCCATCGCCTACAGCCGCCCGATGCGGCAGCTGACCCAGCGCGTCCAGGAGGTGGGCCCGGTCGACGCGCCGGTGCTCCTCTGCGGCGAGGAGGGCACCCCGCTCGATCGCGTCGGGCACCTCATTCACCAGGCCGGCGGTCGGCGCGCGGGCCCCTTCGTGGTCGCGGAGTGCGCGGCCGTGCGGCCGGAGCGCACCGAGGCGGCGCTCTTCGGCGAGGCGAAGGTCGAGAGCCCGGGCTGGCTGCGCCTGGCGGCGGGCGGCACCTGCCTCCTGCTCGACGTGCCCGCGCTCTCGCTCGAAGCGCAGGCGAAGCTCGCCGAGGCGCTCGCCACCCACCGCGCGCCGCTCGCGGACGGGACGGGGAGCTATTTGATGGAGGCGCGCATCGTCGCCACGAGCCGCGTGCCGCTCGGCCCGCTCGTCGCGGCGGGGGCGTTCGACGCGGAGCTGCACCGTCGGCTCGAGCCGCTCGCGCTCGAGGTGCCGCCGCTCCGGGAGCGCAAGGAGGACCTGCCGTCGCTCCTCCTGCTCGCGCTCGACCGCACCTGTCGGGTGACGGGCCGCCCCGTGCTCGGCATCGACGCCGCGGCGCAGGAGGCGCTCGTCGAGCACGCCTGGCCCGGCAACCTGCGCGAGCTGGCGAGCGTCGTCGATCGCGCGGTCGCCGCGGCGCAGGGCGAGAAGATCACGCTCGAGGACCTGCCGCCCCTGGCGCCCACCGAGGCCGCCGACCCGTGGAGCGGGACCTACGCCGAGATCGAGGCGCGCGCGCTCGAGGCGGCCATGGCGCGGGCCGACGGCAACAAGTCCGAGGCGGCGCGGCTGCTGGGGCTGAAGCGCACGACCTTCCTCGACAAGCTCAAGCGGCACGACATGGGGACGCCGTCGCGGCCGCCGCCGCCGAAGACGCGCCGCTCCAAGCATCCGCCCGAGAAGGGCGCCGACTCCGCCGCGTGATCCTCGCGCGCCAACGCCGTTGACCCGCGGTCCCGGCGGAGGAGTAGGCTGTCCCCGGAGGCGCGATGGGGAGACGATCGACATCGTTGGAAGGAGGCCTGCGTGGCCGTACGAGGCCGCTGGGCGCGCTTCGGCGACGGCCCCGTGGACGCCCTCGCCGGCGTGCCCACCGAGCGAACGGAGACCGAGATCCCCTTCGCCGAGCGTCCGTTTCAGCGGAGACGGCTGAGCGCGATCTCACGCCCATCCGGGGGCCGTCGGCTTGACAGGCGCCCCCATATGGGGTGTCTAGGCGTGCAACGGTCGGCCTCTCCATGGTCACAGAGCGGGAACGATGAAGAATCTTGTTTGGGAAGAAGTAGCTCCGTACGGGATGATGAGCGTTCCGAAGCGTTCGCGGTGGGACCTGCCGGATCTGATGGGCGAAGTCGGCGAGTACTTCGACTGCGGCGCCACCGTGGGCGCGGGCGACACCGTCTTCGACGTGGGCGCCAACGTCGGCGCGTTCGCCATCGAGGCCGCCCGTCGGGCGGAGAGCGACGTCTCGCTCTTCTGCTTCGAGCCCGTCCCGCCGATCTTCAGCGCCCTGAGCGCCAACGCGCGCGAGAACGCCTGGCTCGGCGGCGCCCGGACGCATCTCTTCGAGAAGGCCGTCGTCTCGCAGGGCGACCCGGATCACACCGACCTGGCCTTCTTCCGTCGCTTCCCGACCGACTCCACCTGTGACATCGACGAGAAGCGCCGCGACTTCGAGATGTTCTTCGCCCAGAAGGGCACCGCCTTCCGCGCCGCCCTGACCCCGCGCGTCGGCAAGACCGTCGCCGCGGCGGTGGGGCACATCGTCACGACGATGCCGCAGGGTGGCCTCGGCCGCGCGGTGAGCGATCTCGTCACCGGTCACGTGCGCCTGCGCGCGCCCACCACGACGCTCTCGGCGGTGGTGCTGGAGCGTGGCGTGACCTCCATCGATCTGCTGAAGATCGACGTCGAGGGGGCCGAGCTCCGCGTGCTCCAGGGCATCTCCGACGCCCACTGGCCGCTCATCCGGCAGATCGTGCTCGAGGGTCACGACCGCGACGGTCGCCTCGACGTGATCGGCGGCATGCTGACCGAGAAGGGCTTCGACATCGCCCACCTCACCCAGCCCGAGGGCGCGGACGAGAAGGGGCTCGACAGCTTCCTGCTCTACGCCCGCCGCGCCAAGACCAACGGCAACGGTCGCGCCTGATCAGAGGGCCGCGAGCGCCTGGGGAAGCCGTCGGAGCGCGGCTCGGATCGCGCCGTTCGCGGCCGCGATCCGCGGCGTCTCGTGCGCGTGCACGGTGGCGGCGCCCTCGAGGATCGCCCGGGTCCGCTCGGGCGGGCCGACGGTGCTGACCGTGATCAGGCAGCGCGCGCGCGTGCCGCCTCCGCGCGGGCCCAGCGAGGCCAGGTTGATGTCGAGGCGCAGCGACTCCACCTGCGCGACGGACAGCGCGTCCACGCTCGCCGCCACCTCCTGCACGGTCTGCTGACGCACCTCGGCCGCGGCGCCCGGATCGAGCGCCACCCCGCGCTCGATGCTCAGCGTGCGGATGACCGTCTGCTCGACCCGCGTCGCGTGCCTCCACACCCGCGCGCTCTCGGCCGTGGGAGGCGGCGCGGCGCCGCCACACGCCGCGAGGAGGAGGGACAGCGCGGTCGCCCGCCACTTCATCGCGCCCGAGATCATGCCTGCTGGAGCTCGGCCTGGGCCTTCTCGAGCTCCTCTTGCGCGCTCTCCCAGCGGGCGGTGAGCTCCTCGATCTTCTCGGCGTCGGTCTGCAGCGCGGTCAGGACCGCGAAGCGCTCCTTCTCCGACGCGAAGCCGTTCGGGTCGCAGAGCTGGTCGTTGCGCTTCTTCTGCTCGGCCTCGAGGGCGCCGATGCGCTCGAGGAGCTGCTCGACCTTCTTCTCGAGCTTGCCGAGCGACTTGCTGCGCTGCTGGCGCCGCTGCGCCTCCTCGCGCTTGCGCTTCTTCTCGTCCTCGCGGCTGCGCTTGGGATCGGGCGGCTTCGCCTGTGCCTTCTTCGGCTTGGCCGGCTCCGGCGCGGGCTTCTCGGCCGCGGGGGCCTCGCCCGCCTTCGTGTCGCCGCCCTCGTAGCGCATCTGCCAGAGGCGCATGTAGTCGTCGAGGTTGCCCGGGTACTCGGTGACCTCGCCGTCCTCGACGCTCCAGATCTTGTTCGCCAGCCGCCGGATGAGGCCGCGGTTGTGGCTGACGAACACCATCGTGCCGTCGTACGTGTCGAGGGTCTCGATGAGGCTCTCGCAGCTCTCGAGGTCGAGGTGGTTGGTCGGCTCGTCGAGCAGCAGCAGGTTGCCCGGGTCGAGCAGGAGCTTCGCGAGCGACACGCGCGCCCGCTCACCGCCGCTGAGCACGCCGACGAGCTTGTCCACGTCGTCGCCCGAGAAGAGGAAGCTGCCGAGCACGCTCCGCACGCGGGTCTGGCCGAGCTCGCGGTTCACCTGCGACGCCTCGTCGAAGACGGTGTTCTTCGGGTGAAGCAGCTCCGCGTGGTGCTGCGCGTAGTAGCCGGGCTTGATGTTGTGGCCCATCTCGATGGAGCCGTCGGTCGCCTCGAGCTCCCCCGCGATCATCTTCAGCAGCGTGGTCTTGCCCGCGCCGTTGGGGCCGATGATGCCGATCCGGTCGCCGCGGTAGATCGTGACGTTCACGTCCGGCAGGACGACGCGATCGCCATAAGCCTTGCGGATGTGCTCGCAGCGCACGACCTCGTGCCCGGCCCGGCCGGTGGGCGCGAAGGAGAAGCTCATGACCTTGCGCTTGCGGTAGGTCTCGGCGCTCTCCATCTTCTCGAGCGCCTTGATGCGGCTCTGCACGGCCTTGGCCTTGCTCGCCTTGGCGCGGAAGCGGTTGATGAACTGCAGCGCCTTCTCGCGCTCGCGCTCGAGGTTGGCCGCCTTGTTCTCGAGGATCTCGGCCTCCTCCGCGCGCTGCACCAGGTAGCGCTCGTAGTCGCCCGGGTACTGGCGCACGCCCTCGACCTCGAAGCTGACGACGCGGTTGATCTGCTCGTTGAGGAAGTCGCGGTCGTGGCTGATGAGGATGAAGGGCGAGGACCACTTCTTCAGGAAGTCGCTGAACCACGCCACCGTCGGCATGTCGAGGTGGTTGGTCGGCTCGTCGAGCAGCAGCACGTCGGGGCGCTGGAACAGCAGCGACGCGAGCACGCCGCGCATCTTCCAGCCGCCCGAGAACTCCCCCACGTCGCGCCCGTGGTCCTCCTCGAGGAAGCCGAGGCCGGCGAGGATCTTCTTGGCCTGGTGCTCGCTGAAGAGGGTCTCGAAGTGGGCGAGGCGCTCGTGGAGATCTCCGAGCCGCTCGGCGTCGTCCATCATCGCGTCTTCGTCGCCTGACGCGACGGTCAGCTCGTAGGCCTTCTCGGCCTCGGCGAGCTCGGTCTCGACCTTCTCGCGACCCGGGACCGAGCCGACGACGAGGTCGAGCAGCGAGCGGCCGCCTTCGACCTCGATGTCCTGCGGCAGCCAGCCCACCCGCGCGCCCCGTGCCGTTCGGATGCTGCCGCCGTCGGGGTGCTGGTCGCCGGCGATGAGGCGAAGCAGCGTCGTCTTGCCCGACCCGTTCGGCCCGATGAGGCCGATCCGATCGCCGTGCGCGATGCGCAACGACAGGTCGTCGACGATGCGCTTGCCGCCGAAGTGCAGGGACAGGTGCTCCAGGACGACGAGGCTCACGCGGGCTGGGCTAGCACGCGTTGGGTGGCTGTCACAGGGGCAGGCCGATGGTAGCGTGGCGAAATGCGCACTTATCGTACGGCTTGGATCGCGGCTCTCCTGGCCCTCGCGGCGCCCGCCTCGGCGGACTGGCCGATGCATCGTCAGAACCCCTCCCGGACCGCGACGGCGCCCGGCTCGTCCGAGCTCGGCACGCCCGCCATCCGGTGGCGCACCTACCTCGGCGGCTCGGTGGGCGTCCGCGAGCTGGCGGCGACCGACGTCGACGGCGATGGCCAGGTGGAGATCTTGTACGTCTCGGGCGGTCGCATCGTCGCCAAGCGCCCCGACGACCGGCTCGTGTGGGAGACGCGGCCGCTGACCCTGCGCGCGATTCACGCCATCCGCGACATGGACGGCGACGGGATCCTGGACGTCGTGGCGAGCGGCACGCCGGGGCGCATCGCGATCTTCCGCGGCACCGACGGCGCGCTCGAGTGGCGGACCGCCCCGGGCACGATCGGGCCGAGCATCGGCGCGGTGCGCCTCGCCGACCTGAACGGCGACTCCCGGCTCGATCTCTACGTCGCCGACGCGGCGTGCGGCAGCACCGACAGCCTGCTCGACGTGGCCTTCGCGTTCAGCTTCGGCGGCGGCTACGGCTCCGGCATCGACGACGGCAGCCAGCGGCTCTGGCAGCTCGAGCGCGGCCGCCGCTACGTCTGCGGCGTCAACGACGTGGTGCTCGACGTCGACGGGGACGGTGACCTCGAGATCATCGCCTGGGCGTCGAACGAGATGTACCTCTTCGACGCGGCGACCGGAGCCAAGATCGACAGCGGCGACGCGGCTCTCCAGGGCGGCTTCCCGACCGGCTTCTCCATCCCCTACGGCACCAACCGAACCTGGGTGACCGACGTCGACGGAGACGGCGCGATGGAGGTCGTGGGCTACACGAACAACTCCTACACGCCGTCGATCAACTCCCGCGCGGTGTTCGTGGTGGGCTGGGACGACGCGCGCCCCGCGGGCACGCAGCTCCACGTCCGCTGGGTCACGCAGGTCTCGGACATCACCGCGGACACCCACACGTGGGTCGACGAGAGCGCGATGGATCTGGACGGTGACGGAATCGTCGAGGTCACGAGCACCTTCACCGAGGGCGGCGTGGCCACGACCCACGTGCGCGACGGCCGCGACGGCACGGTGCGCGCCTCCATCCCTGGAGAGCTGCAAGGGATCGTGCAGCTGTCCGAGACCGGGCCTCCGACGCTGCTCGTGCAGGACGGGCTGGACCTGAACGGCTACCGCTTCTCCGACTTCAGCGCCGTGCCGCCGCCTGCGTTCACGCTGCCCGCCTCGTCGCTGCTCGACCGCTTCGATCGCGGCGCCTACGCGCAGCAGAGCCTCGCGAACGTGCCGCTGACGGTGCCGCTCCCTGGCAGCACGCGAGGGCTGGTGGTGCTCGAGGGGGACACGCTGAAGCTCTGGGACCTCTCCGGGAGCACCCCCGTCATGGCGGGGAGCTACGCCCTGCCGCCCAACGTCACCGCGGTGGCCGTGGCCTCGCAGGTCGACGCCTCGCGCCCTGGCCCTGGCGCGCTGCTCGTGCGCTCGGATGGCTTCCTCGTGGTGCTCGATCGCACGCTCGCCGCCATCAACTTCGGGGGCGCGGAGATCCCGCTGCCCGGGATCCGGACAGGCGGCTACTACTCGGGCGATCACGGGCTCGGGCCGGTCCCCGTGGCCGCGTCCTTCGGGCGGGCCGCGGAGGAGGTCGTGGTGCTCGACTCCCGCGGCGGGCTCATCCGGCTCGCCACCGCGGACGCCACCATCACGCAGCCTCCCGAGCAGGTCTTCCGCTGGCAGGGGGTGAGCTTCCCGCTGCTGACGGACGTGGACGGCGACGGGATCACCGACGTGGTGGCGGTGGACGACACCCGCATGCACGCGCGCGAGGCGGACGGCACGTCGGTGCTCTTCACCACGCCGGTGGCGATGGGGCAGCAGAACACGCACGGGGACGTCGTCCCGATCGGGTCGGGGGCGTCCCGACGGTTCGTGACCGGCATCTTCGATCGCGGCGACGGGAACGGCTCGCTCGCGGCGGTCAGCGTGGCCGGCGCGTCGAGCTGGCGCACGACCCCGGTCCGCGTCGCCGGCAGCGGCTTCGGCTACCCGACGGTGGACGACGTGCAGGGCGACGGCGGCGACGATCTGCTCGTCAACATGGCCAGCCCGCTGCGCGCCATCGACGGAGCGGACGGGACCATCCTCGGCACCACGCGCGGCGGCCACAGCAACATGCCCATCAACGTGCGCGGCCGCGCGGGGAGCACGACGACCTTGTGGGCCGGATCGCACACGCCGCCGGGCGGGATCTCGATCGCGCAGCCGTTCTCGGGCAGCAGCGACGTCTGGGAGCTGGACTACCGCGCGACCCGTCACTTCGGCGCGGTCGTCGAATGTCCGGACGGCCTCCAGCTCGCGATCAGCCGCTTCGGCAGCGCGCAGCTCACCGTCGCGCGGGCCGAGGACGGCGCCAACCGGCGCGACGTCTACGCGGCCGACGGCAACCTGTTCCTCAGCGCGGAGGCCGCCGCGGCGTCGGGCGCCATCGCCGGGCTGCTCGGAAACGCGACCGCCACCCAGGACCTCGGCGGGGGCCAGCCCGCGGTGCTCTTCGGCAGCACCGACGGCTACCTCTACGCCATCGATCCGTGCAGTGAGCCGCTGCGGAAGATCTGGTCCCTCAGCTTCCGGGCGCCGGTGGGCGAGGCGATCTTCGCCGACACCGACGGTGACGGGCTCGAGGAGCTCGTCGTGTCCGCCGCGGACGGCTTCCTGTATGGCGTCGACACCGAGGCGCTGCCCGCGCCCGAGTCGGTCCTGGACACGGACCCCGGCCTGGGGCTGACGACGGAGGACGTCGACGAGACCCGCGGCGCGGCGCTCGGGGCGCGCTGGGACGCGGTGCCGGAGGCGGAGAGCTACGAGTACGCGGTCTTCACCATCGGCGGCAGCCCCGTCACGCGGAACCCCATGGACGAGACGAACCCGTTCATCCCGACCACGTCGACGTCCGTCGAGCATCGGCTGGGGCTCGAGGCGGGCACCACGTACTTCTTCGCGGTGCGCGCGATCGGGGCGGAGGGCACGAGCAGCGAGGCGCTCAGCGATGGGACCCTCTACGCCTACGATCCGAGCTCGGTGGACGGCGGCGTGACCCTGGACGCCGGCGCGCCGGTGGACGCCTCGGGCGGCGGCGACGCGAGCGTCGGGCGCGACGGAGGCGGCGGCAGCGGCGGTGAGGGCGGCTGCGGCTGTCGGGCCGCGGGGACCGGGCGCGCGCCGCTCTGGGCGCTGCTCGCGCTGGGCGCGTTCGCGTGGTGGCGCCGGCGATCGGCCTGAAAGGGGCAATCTCCGGCGTCTCCCACTATTCTGTCCGACGGGAGACGTGGCCGACGTGCAATCACGGGTCGCGCCGAAGGCGGTCTTGCTCGCTGGGAGCGGGGAGCGACTGACGGACGCGCTGGTCGAGGCGCTCGAGAGGCGTCGCGTGGGCGTGGACCGCGCGGGGCGCGACGAGCTCGTCGGACAGGCCTATGTGCTCGCGCCCGATCTGGTCGTGCTCCTGGGGGACGCCGCCGCCGATGGGGGGCGAGAGGCCGCGGCCGCCCTGGCCGGCAAGCGCGCGACGGCGTCCATCCCGGTCGCCGTCGTGCGGGAGGCGGGCGCGCTCGAGGACCGGCTCGACACCTTCCGCCACGGGGTGGTCGCCATCGTTCCGCGCAGCGCGAGCGCGGACGAGATGGCGGAGCGGATCGCCAGCATCGCGCGCGAGGTGCCGGACCGCTCGGGCGAGGTGACCCGCGGCGGGACCGAGGCGAGCGTCGACGAGCTGGTGGCGCTCTTCGCCGAGCAGCTTCGCACCGGCATCCTCAGCGTCGCGGCGGGGGGCGACGACGTCAGCGCCCAGGTCGTGCTGCGCGCGGACAAGCCCGTCGAGGAGATGGTCGGCGAGCTCGTCGATCGCCTGCGTCCGCTCATGAAGCGCGCCCAGGGGCCGCTCCGCTACGAGTTCTTCGAGAGCGCCGCGCCCCACCTCGCCGCGCTCGACCTCGACCTCGAGCCCGAGGAGGGCATCGAAGCGCTCTCGGGCGTCCGCATCGTGCTCGTCGAGCAGCGCGCGCACCGCGCCGACAGCCTCGCGCAGGATCTCCGCGCGGCGGGCGCCCAGGTGGTGGTCGCGGATGGCGCCGGGGTGGGGCTCGAGCGGGCGAAGCGCCTCGAACCGCAGGTCGTGGTCATCGACGGGGCGGGCGACGACGGCTGGGCGCTGGGCGCGCTCCGCAAGCTCCGCCGCGACGTCCACCTGCGTTGGGCGTCGCTGCTCGTCGTGCGCGAGGAGCAGCTCTGGCGGCGCGCCGACGGGCGCCCGGACCTCGCCGCGCTCGCGGGGGCCCTCGGCCCGCTCGTGCAGGGCGAAGCGGAGATCGCGGCCCGCGCCGCGCGCGAGGAGACCTTCGGCGTCCGCATGGAGCTGGTCGGGCCCGTGCGGCTCCTGCGCGCGCTGGCGGGGACGGGCGGCGGGCTGCGGCTCACCGTGTCGCACCCGAGCGTGCAGGTGCAGCTCGACCTCGCCGACGGCCTCGTGGCCGGGGCGCTCGCGAAGGATCCGGGCAGCGCCAACCCGCGCGCCCAGGGCCCCGCCGCCCTCGCGACGTTCTGCGCGCTGAGCTCCGGGCGCGTCACCGTCGAGCGCAAGGAGGCGCCCGCGTCCACCAACATCATGGCGCCCGTGGGCGACGCGCTCGCGCAGGCCGACGCGGAAGAGGCGCTGATCCGACCGTCGCTGCCGCCGAGCTTCCCGCCCGGGCCGGCGGTGCAGATCCCGAAGGCGCCGGCCGTGCCCCGCACGGACTCGGGCGACGAGCGCGTGGCGGAGAAGCTCGAGACGCTCCTCGCACGATTGCAGAAGATCTTGCCCGAGGCCGAGGCGATGGTCTCGCGCGCGCCGCCGCCCGCCGCCTCCGCCCCGCCCAGGCCGTCCTCGCCCCGCGCGCAGGCTCGGGTCCCGGCGCCGCCGAGCGCGGCGTCTCCGCCCAGCGAGCCGCGGCGATCGGGCCAGGCGCTCCCCGCGGCCGCTTCGAATCCGCCGAGCGCTTCGATGCCACCCGGCGCGGAGCTCCCGAGCGCGCCTCTGGGCGCTGCGCCTTCGGGTGCGGCGCCTTCGGGCACGGCGACTTCGGGCGCTGGGTCTTCGGGTGCTGCGCCTTCGGGTGCTGGGTCTTCGGGTGCTGGGACTTCGGGGGCTGGGACTTCGGGCGCTGGGTCTTCGGGCGCTGCGTCTTCGGGGGCTGGGGCTTCGGGTGCTGGGTCTTCGGGTGCTGGGTCTTCGGGTGCTGGGTCTTCGGGTGCTGGGTCTTCGGGTGCTGGGTCTTCGGGTGCTGGGTCTTCGGGTGCTGGGTCTTCGGGCGCTGCGTCTTCGGGCGCTGCGTCTTCGGGTGCTGCGTCTTCGGGTGCTGGGTCTTCGGGCGCTGGGTCTTCGGGTGCTGGGTCTTCGGGTGCTGGGTCTTCGGGTGCTGGGTCTTCGGGGGCTGGGTCTTCGGGTGCTGGGTCTTCAAGGACTGCGCCTTCGGAGACTGCGCGTTCGGGACTGTCCGGCGGAGAGCTCCCTGGCGCAGCGCTCTCTGGCGTGGGCGCTCCGCCCGCTCCCACGCCGCGCGCGGCGGCGCCGTTCCCTCCCGTTCCGCCCTCCGAGCCGCTCCCGTCCGCGCTCGCCGCGTCGCCGGCGCCGCCCATCCCGTCGCCGCCATCGCCCATGTCTTCACCGGCGGAGGAGTCCGGGCTGGTGACCCAGCGAGCGCCCGCGCGCCCGGCGTCCCTCCAGGACATGGACCTCCACGGCGCCGACACCCAGCGTCCGCCCCCGTCCGCCCCGCGGCTGACGGAGCGCGGAGACGAGTCGACGGCCCGCCTCGGCACGCCCGACGCCTGGAAGTCCGACACCGAGCTGCCGATGATCGCCCGGGACGCGATCCCGCGCCGCCGCGGCGGCGCGGGGCGCTGGATCGCGATCGGCGTGGCGGGGACCTTGCTCCTGCTCGTCGGCGCTGGCGCGGCGGCGTGGCTGGCGTCGTCGGGCGAGCGGGCCGCCGCCGCCCCGCCCGTGGAGACGCCTCGCGGTCCGTCGTCGCGCGAGGCGGCGCCGGTCAGCGTGGCCGCCGCGGGGCCCATCGAGGCGACCGAGGCGAGGGATCCCGAGGGCGCCGGCGAAGAGGGCGCCGCGCCGCCCGCCGAGGAGGAGCCGGCCGAGCCCACGGCGGCGCCGGACACGGCGGTCTACGGGCCCCTGGACGACGCTCCGATCGAGGGCAGCTCGGACGACTTCTCGCTCGAGGCGCTCGGGATCGAGGAGGCGCCTGCGCCGTCGAGCCGTCGGCGTCGCGCTCGCACCGTGCGCGAGCTGATCCGCACCGCGAACATCCTCCGCAACCGCCACGAGCTCGGCCGCGCGGAGGAGCTCTACCGACGCGTGCTCTCTCTCGAGCCTGACAACACGCGCGCCACGGCGGGCCTCACGCGGGTCTACATGGAGCGCGAGGACGCCGCGCAGGCGATCCTCTTCGCGCAGCGCCTCGTCCGCCTGCGGCCCGGCTTCGCCAGCAACTATGTCCTGCTCGGCGACACCCTCGAGCAGGGGCGCAACCCCGCCGCGGCCCGCCGCGCCTGGACCCGCGCGGTGGAGATCGAGCCGCGCTGGGGCCCCGCCCGCGCCCGCCTCGCCCGCGGTCCCCAGTGACAACGGGGGCGACCTAGCGTCCCCGGTGAACGTGAACGGGGGCCCTCTCGGACGCGCAGAAGGGGTCGGCGTCGGCGCAGCGGCGGCGGAGGAGATCGAGCGCGTCCGGCGCGCGGTGCGTGAGGTAGGCGTGGCGCGCGGGCTCGCGTGTCGCGTCGTCGAGCGCGAGGTAGCGGCTGCGAAGCAGAGACTCGTCGCGGGGGGCCAGCAGGAGCCCTCGGCTCGCTGCGCGCAGCGCGCCCGCGTCGTCTCCCGCGCTCCCGAGCGCGCGCGCGAGATCCACCCAGCGGCTCTCGTCCTCCGGGGCGCCCTCGGCCGCGACCGCGTAGGCCTCCGCCGCGTCGGGCCAGCGCCACACCTGGGCGAAGGCGTCCCCCCGAAGGCGCGCCAGCGCGGGGTGCGGCCCGACGAGCGCCTCGGCCCGCGCGACGTCCGCGAGCGCGTGCTCGAGGCGCCCCTGCCGACCCTCGAGGCGCGCGCGCTGGGCGAGGATCTGGGCCCGCGCGCGGTCGTCCGGGGCGGCCGCGAGCGCCGCGTCGAGGACGGGGCGCGCGTCGTCGAGCCGCTCCTGCACGTCCGAGATCAGCCCGAGCGCGTGATCGAAGTGCCGCCGCCAGCGAGGGGCCGAGGCGGCGCCGCCCGTGGGGGCGCGCGCGTCGCTGCCTTCGCCCAGCCACACGGTGGCCTCGGCGAGCTCGGTCGTGGGCTGCGGCGCGCACGCGTCGAGGACTCTTCGACCGAGGGCCGCGCTCGCGGCGTCGAAGGCCCGGCCGCGCTCCGATCGCTGTGAGGCGCACGCGGCGCGGTGCAGCGCGCCCGGGTGCCTGCGGTGCATCAGCCGCGCGCGCGCGGAGAGCGGCGAGGCGACGTCCTGCGGTACCTCGAACGCGTAGCGCACCACCGCCGCGCCGCGCGGCCCGAGCGTGTGGTCGAAGACCTTCGCCCGGAAGCGGTGCACGCGATGGGTGCGCTGCGGCTCGCCGTCCTCGTCGACCAGCACCGCCTCGAGGCGGTGCGCGCCGTCGTCCTCGTCCCGCGCGTGGTCGACCCCGCTCGCGAACACCACCGCGCCGTCCGCGTCGCGCACCTCGAGCGCGATCCACGTGTCCTGGGCGTCCAGGGTGCCGCCCGGGAAGCGGTGGCCCGCGCCGAGGTTCCGGACGACGACGTCGAGCGTGGCCGCGTCGCCCGCTCGCAGCGGCGCGCCGTCCGCGGGGAAGAAGCGCCGCTCGCCTCGCGCCGCCGCCGCGACGTCGATCCGCGCCGCGTCGCGAAGCCGCGCCCGCACCGCGGCGAGCTGCGTTGGATCGCCCGCCGCCATCGCCGTCTGTCCACCCGCCACGCGGTGGCTGTGCACGCGGCCCCGCGCGTCCGCGGCGAAGTCGCGCCCGCTCACGCGCTCGAGCGGCATGTGACAGCCCTGGCAGGTCGCGGCCTCCACCGGCTCGTCGAGGCGGCTCGCCGTGCTGCCCGCGTATCCCGATCGGCGGAAGGGCGTGAGATCGTCGATGCCGCCGAGGTGGTGCGGGTTGCCCATGTGTGTGCCGAGGAAACCGCGGTGACAGCTGCCGCAGAGCGACGCGGTGCGGAGGGGCTCCGGGGTGAGCGCCGCGACGTGCGCCTCGATCTCGCGCGGGTCGGCCGGGTCGGGGAGGGGGACGGCCCGCGTGGACAGGGTGTAGCTCCCGTTCCCGTCGGGCCGCGCCTCTCGCGTCCCGTGGCACACCATGCACGTGACCCCGGCGTGCGCGCGCGGGTCGTCGGGCTGGATCTCCGCCTCCATCGCGCCCGCCACGAGCAGCACCGGGTCGTGGCAGCCCGCGCAGAACCGGCTCTCTTCGGCGCCGACGTCCTCCCTTATCGCGTCGACGGCCTGGCGATACCAGGGGTTGTCGAACGACGCGCGGGCGTGCGCGCTCGCCTGCCACGTGGCCAGCGCGTCCGGGTGACAGCTGCCGCAGGTGTCGACGTCGGCGAGACGGGCGACGTCCCGCGGGTCGTCGGGCGCGAGCCGCATCTGTGACTCGGGATAGAGGGGGAGCGACGCGTCCCGCGGCGCGGTCGGCGGCGTCGGCGCAGCCGGCTCCCCCGGCGGCGTCTCGGCCGACGCAGCCTCGCCGCACGCGCCGAGGGCGAGCGCGGCGAGGAGCCCGATCGATGCGACGCGGAGGCTCACGAGCGGCGGCGGCTCACGAAGAAGAGACCGATCCCCAGCGCGCCCAGCAGCAGCACGGACGGCGCCGCGCTGCGTGGGTTCACGCGGCAGCCCATCATCGCCGCGCTCGCGCCGACCTCGCGCGCGGGCATGGGCGTCAGCGACGCCTTCCACCCGCTGCGGTCCAGCGGCGCAGGCGCGCGGCCAGCGCCACCGCGCCGACGGCGGTTGGGTCGGGCCAGCTCGGGGATCCCACGTCGCAGGAAACGTTGCAGACGCACACCGCGGCGCGGCTGCGTGGCGAGATCGAGCGCGGCCTCGGCGCGCGGCGCGGCGCCGTTCGGGGGGCCGCCCCAGATGCCGCGCCGCGGCTGCGCGCACGCGATCGGGCCACGCCAGCGATGGAGGATCGCGTAGCGGCCCTGGAAGTTGTTCACCGAGGACTGCTGGACGTCACGCTCGAAGCGCCCGCGCGGGTCGGGCGTGCCGCGGCCTCCGACGACCGCGGGTGCAGCGCGGAAGACGAGATCCGCGTCCGCGGCGCCCGGACCGTACCGATAGTGGAGCCGCGTGAGCGTGAAGGCGCTGGCCGGGTTGCCGAAGAAGCGCCGCCGACCGCGCCTCGGGCCGGGCGCGGCCTGACCGGCGCCGACCACGTCGCCGCCCAGCGTCATGATGTCGGAGCCGGTGAGCGTCGGACCCGGGCAGGGGTCGCACGAGCCGGCCTGCCAGCTGTACTCGGTCACCACCGCGCCCGGGTTCACCTCCATCGTCTTGTCGAAGAGCGAGGCGTAGAAGGCGCCGAAGCGCGCGCGCGCGTTCGGGCGCACCTCGACGTTCGTCGGGATGAAGGCGTTCGGGTAGTTCGCGACCTCGTAGCGCTGGTTGCGCGCCAGCACGTGCACGATGAGGTCCTGCGTGCCGCTCGAGTTGATCAGCCCGAGCCGGATCGGGAGGCTGAAGGTGTCGCTGTCGTAGTGGAAGCGGAGCGGCGAGAGCATCGCGCGGCCGTTCTCGAACGTGACGCGCGATGGGTCGACCCGCGCGACGAAGAACTTCGTGCCCTGCTCGACGTACGGCCGCAGCGCCGCCTCCGCGCCCTGCGGGATGTGGTAGCCCTCCTGGCGCAGCCAGGTGTCGAGCCCGCCCGAGTCGCGCGCGCTCAGGATCACGATGTCGTACTCGCCGACCGAGAACTCCGCCTCGACGGTGACGCCGAGGTCGGCCCCGCCTCCGCCCGCGCGGCCACGGGCCGCCGACCGAGGCGCCATGCTCCGCCGCCGCATGCGGCGCTCGGGACGGGGCGGCTGACACGGATCCTGCTCCCAGTACTCCACGAGCCGCGGCGCCGCGAGGCGATCGACCCGACCGAAGACGTCCCGCGGGAGCGTGCGCACGTCGTCCTCCTGCAGCACCACGGGGACCGGCACGACCATCGCGAAGCGCTCGGGCGGGCCCTGATAGCTGTTCTGCACGGACAGCACGGTGCGCGTGCCCTCGCGCATCAGCACCACCATCGACGCGTCGTTGTAGAGCGACGTCTCCGCGCCGCCCACGTAGAAGCCGCAGAAGGCGTGCGCGCCCGCGGGCACGAACACCGACAGCGCGATCAGCAGCGGCGCCAGCGGCCGGGACATTCTCGACACGAGCTCTGTCATCTCTCCCCCATCTCTCTCGGTCCTCTCGGCGTCTTTTCCTCGAGGTCTCCTCGAGGGTGGCGACGACGCGTCGTTTCGTGACGAAGATCTTCGCCCGTCACGCGGTGGGACGTCGAGCGGGTCTCCCGCATTGGCAAAGGCGCTATGTTCTCGCCGCCATGTCGAGACGCGCCAGCTGTGCCTTCGGTCTGCTCCTCCTGGCCTGCGGCGGCACGCCCGCGCCCCCGGCGAGCCCCGCGGCTGATGCCGTCGTGCTCAGCGTGGTCGGCACCAATGACCTGCACGGCCGCGTGCACGCGCTGCCCGTCTTCGGCGGCTATGTTCGAGCCCTGCGCGCGGCCCGCGCCGACGACGGCGCCGTGATCCTCCTCGACGGCGGCGACATGTTCCAGGGCACGCTCGAGTCGAACCTGGCCGAGGGCGCGCCCGTCGTCGCCGCGTATCAGGCGCTCGGCTACGACGCGGTCACGATCGGCAATCACGAGTTCGACTACGGCCCCGAGGGCCCCGCGTCCGTGCCGCAGGAGGAAGGCGACGATCCCCGCGGCGCCCTGCGCGCCCGCGCTCGCGGCGCGTCGTTCCCCTTCCTCACCGCGAACCTGCTGCAGGAGAGCGGGGAGCGCGTGGCGTGGGAGAACGCGCCTCCGTCGGTGCTGCTCGAGCGGGTCGGCGTCGCGGTCGGCGTGATCGGCGTGACCACCGAGGAGACCCTCCGCACGACCATCGCGGCGAACGTGGCGGATCTCCGCATGGCGCCCCTCGCCGAGCGCATCGCGCGCGAAGCCGAGGCCCTGCGTGGACGCGGGGCGCAGGTGATCCTCGTCGCCGCGCACGCGGGCGGCGAGTGCGAGGCCTTCGAGGATCCGGACGACCTCAGTTCGTGTGATCCGTCGGCGGAGATCTTCGCGGTGGCCCGCGCGCTCCCCGCGGGAGCGGTCGACGTGATCGTCGGCGGGCACACCCACGAGGGCGTGGCGCACGTCGTCAACGGCATCGCGATCATCGAGTCCTACGCCTACGGGCGCGCCTTCGGCCGGGTGGATCTCGTGGTCGCGCCCGATGGAGCCGTGCTCGAGCGGCGCGTGCACGCCCCGCGGGAGCTCTGCGCGACGGGCGAGCCGAGCGCGGGCGACTGCGTCCCGGGCGACTACGAGGGGCGCGCGGTGACGCCCGATCCCGAGGTCGCGGAGCTCGTCGCGCCCGCGATCGAGGCCGCGCGTGGCGCCCGCGAGCGTCCCTTGGGCGTCACGCTGACGGCGCCCTTCACCCAGACGCGCTACGCGGAGAACGCGCTGGGCAACCTCTTCACCGATCTGATGCGCGCCGCCCACCCGGAGGCCGACGTGGCGCTGACCAACGGCGGCGGCCTGCGCGCCGATCTCCCGGCCGGGCCGCTCACCTACGGCGCGCTCTACCTCGCGTTCCCGTTCGACAACCGCTTCGCCACCCTCGAGGTCACGGGCGCGCAGCTCGCCGCGATCGTGCGCGAGAACCTCGAGGACGACGGCAGCTTCTTCTCGCTCTCGGGCGTGCGCGCCGTGGCCCGCTGCGAAGGCGGCGCGCTGGAGGTGACGCTGACGCGCGAGGACGGCGCCCCCATCGCGCCCGACGCGCGCCTCGTGCTGGTCACCACCGACTACGTCGCGACGGGCGGGGACGGGTTCGAGGCGGCGGACGTCACGGTGCACGAGGCCCGCACGGTCCGCGACGGGATGTCCGTCGCGCTCGAGGCGGTCGGCGGCCAGCTCGCGCCGGGCGAGCGCTTCGACCCGCGCGCGCCGCGGGTCTTCTACGAAGGGAGTCGGCCGCTCCGCTGCCGGTGATCAGCGCCTCGGCAAGAGGATCGCGGGCGCGGGACGTCGCCGCCGGAAGCGCGCTCCGACCCAGCGCCACGCCCGGCGGATCCAGCTCGGCCGTCGCCGCGGGATGCGGTCGACCGCGACCCGGACGCGCTGGCGCGAGCTCGTGTGCGCCTCGAGGTCCCGCGCCACGTCGCGGGTGCGCTCGAGCTGCGGGAAGTGGCCCACGCCGGGGTAGAGCCGGAGCGCCAGGCCATCGAGCCAGCGCGAGGCCCCGTGCGCCTGCGTCACCGGCAAGATCGGGTCGGCGTCGCCCCAGAGCATCGCGGTGGGAGGCAAGCTCTCGAGCTCGTGCGCGCGCTCCGCGATCATGCGCGTCTGCCCGCCGAGATCGATGACCGCCCTCGCGGTGTGCACCAGCGCGCGGGCGCTGCCCGGCTTGCTCGCGAGCCACCCCGCGTGCGCCGCCTCGGCGCGGCTGAGCGGCGTGCTCGGCATCGTGGTGTGGAAGAGGCGCATGCCGAAGCCGAGGAAAGGCTGGATCACGCGATCGGCCCCCGGGAGCGTCAACAGCTTGAGGGCCAGGCCCGCCTCGGGGCCGTGCCCGCCGGGCGCGATCAAGGTCATCGTCGACACCCGCTCGCCGCGCGACAGCAAGAGGAGCTGCGCGAGCGCGCCGCCGAACGAGTGGCCCACGAGGTCGACGTCCTCGAGGCCCAGCCCGTCCCACCAGTCGCCCAGCACGTCGCCGTACCACTCCGGGGTGTAGGCCGCCTCGGGGCGGCCGCTCAGCCCGTGCCCCGGGAGATCGACGAGCAGCAGCCGGCGCCGCGGGAACGCGCGCGCGAGCGGAAGCCAGCTCAGGTGCGAGTCGGCCATGCCGTGGAGAAAGACCATCGGCCGGCCCCGCCCGTGCTCCCGCCAGTGCAGCTCGGTGCCGCGCGTCGTGATCCATCGCGATTCCATGTCACACAGCGTGATACGCCGTGTGACAAAGTCAAGCTCCGCCCCCGAGGAGGGCCAAGATGTCCTCCGGGTGGCTCACGAGGTGGTCCGCCCCGGCGAGCTCCGCCGGCCGCCGCATGCCCCACCTCACGCCCACCGCCACCATGCCCGCCGCGTGCGCAGTGCGGAGGTCCACGCGCGTGTCTCCCACGAAGAGGATCTCCGCCGGGGGGAGGGCGAGCCGCTCCGCCAGCTCGAGGGCGGCCGCCGGGTCCGGCTTGCGTCGCACCGAGGGGCGCTGGCCGAGCACCTCCACGAACGGGTGGTGACCGAAGAGGGCCTCGACCACGCGTCGCGTCATCGGGTGCGGCTTGTTGGAGAGGACCGCGGTCGGGGTCGAGCGCGCCGCGAGCGCGTCGAGCAGCGCGTGCACCCCCTCGAACGCGCGCGTGTGCACGACGAGCGCGTCGTCGTAGGCGGCGCGGAATCGCTCGAGCGCCTCCTCCTCGAGGTGCGCCCGGTCGCCGAGCGCGCCCCGGACCAGCATGCGCGCGCCGTGGCCGACGTGTCGCTCCACCGCGGCCCGATCCAGGGCTTCGAGCCCGAGCTCCCCGAACGCCCTCGCGAGGGCGGCCGTGATGTCGTCGAGGCTGTCGACGAGGGTTCCGTCCAGATCGAAGATGACGCCGCGCATGGCTCCAATCTACTCGCTATCCTGAAGCCGTGACCGTCTCGGCCGACGACCTCGAGCGGCACCTCGCGAAGCTCTCGGGGCGCATCCAGAATCGACGCGCGGGCATCTACGGCCCGGGCACGCTCTCGTGGGAGATCAACCGCGAGGGGGCGGTGATGCTCGGCGGCGGCGCGGCCGCGCTGCTGCAGCTCGCGCACCCGTTCGTGGCCCACGCGGTCGATCAGCACAGCGACACCCGGAGCGACCCGGCGGGGCGCTTCCAGCGCACCTTCGAGCACGTCTTCGCGATGGTCTTCGGCGACCTCGATCACGCCCTCGTCTCCGCGCGCCGCGTGCACGCGCTCCACCGCACGATCCGCGGCCGCATCACCGAGGACGTCGGTCGCTTTCGCCGGGGTGACCGCTACGAGGCGAACGACGAGCGCGCGCTCCTCTGGGTGCACGCCACCCTCGTCGACACCGCGCTCCGCGTGTACGAGCACCTGGTCACGCCGCTCCACCCGCACGAGCGCAACGCGTACTACGCGGAGTCGAAGCTCTTCGCCTACCTCTTCGGCATCCCCGACTCGGTGCTGCCCGACAGCTGGGAGGCGTTCGAGCGCTACTACGCGGACGAGATCGCCTCGGACACGATCGCGGTCGGCGAGCCGGCGAGGCAGATGCGCCGCTTCCTGTTCACCGCGCCGAGCCCCGCGCTCTCGCCGCTGATGCGATGGTACGAGGCCTTCACCGCGGGCCTCCTCCCTCGGAAGCTGCGCGCGCAGCTGGGCTTCTCCTGGGGACCGATCGACCGCGCGCTCTTCGCCCGCTCCGTCCCCATCCTGCGCGCCGCCTACCGCGTGACGCCGAGCCGCTTCAAGCGCTTCCCGGCCTACACCGAGGCCGAGCGTCGCCTCGCCGGTCAACCTCCCCACGACCTCGTCGGCCGCTCCATCGAGCGCCTCGCGCTCGGCCTCCTGTCGACGCGGCGGGCCTGAGCGAGATCAGACCAGCGCGGCGAGGGCGCGCTCGACCGAGGAGACGTAGCCGCCGCCGAAGAGGTTCACGTGCACCATCAGCGGGTAGAGCTGGTAGAGCGGCACGCGCGCGTCGGCGCCCGGGGAGAGCGGCGAGGCCTCCTCGTACGCCGCGAACACCGTGGGCGAGAACCCGCCGAAGAGACGCATCATCGCGAGATCGACCTCCCGGTGGCCGCCGTAGACCGCGGGGTCGATGAGGACGGGCGCGCCCGCGTCGTCCGTGAAGCAGTTCCCGCCCCAGAGATCGCCGTGCAGCCGCGCCGGCGGCTCGGGCTCGCCGACGAGCTCCTCGAGCTGCGCGAAGAGCCGCGCGAAGCCGTCCCGCATCGCGCGGCTGACGAGCCCGCGATCGGCCGCGCGCGCGAGCTGCGGCTCGAGGCGGCGGGCCCGGTAGAACGTCGCCCAGTCGGGCTCGCGCCGGTTGTCCTGCGGGAGATCGCCGATGAAGTTGTCGCTCGGGCCGCCGAAGCCGTCCGCGCCCGCGGCGTGGATCGCGGCCAGGCCCCGCCCGAGGCGCGCGTCGTGATCGGGCGCGGCGCGACCGGGGGAGAGGAGCTCGAGCACGAGCACGTCCTCGCTCACCGCGAGCACCTCGGGGACCCGGAGCGCGCCCGGCTCGCGCAGCCAGTCGAGCCCCTCGGCCTCGCGCGGGAACATCGTCGGCGCGGCCCCGGGGTGCGTCTTGGCGAAGGCGCGTCGCCCGTCCGAGAAGGTCAGCGCCCACGCCTCGTTGATGTCCCCGCCGCCCACCGCGCGGACGTCCTCGATCTCGGCGCCGAGCACCTCGGCCACGAAGGCGCGCACCGGCGCCCGCATCAGATCGCGTGCTCGCGGCGAAGCTGCGCGAGGAGGCCCTTCGCCGCCGCCTCGCAGATGTCGTAGACGAGGCCGAAGCCGCCCTCGTAGTAGGGATCCGGCACCGACTGTCCCGTGTCTCCGTCGGCGTCGAAGTCGCGGAAGAGGTGCACCTTCTCCCGGTCCGCGTCGCTGCGCGCGAGGGCGAGCACGTTGTCCCGGTTGCTGGTGTCCATCACGACCACGTAGTCGAAGCGGTCGAAGTCGGCCGCCTTCCACTGGCGCGCGACCGAGCGGATCTCGATGCCGCGGGCCTCGGCCGCCGCGCGCGTGTCCGGATGCGCGCGCTCGCCGACGTGCCAGCTCCCGGTGCCCGCGCTGTCGACCGCGAAGCGCGCGGCCACGCCCTCGCGCTCGATCAGATCGAGGAAGACCGCCTCCGCGGTGGGGGAGCGGCAGATGTTGCCGAGGCACACGAAGCAGACACGGATCGGGTCGGACATGTCACCTGCTCAATCGGTTACGAGCGCTCAGTCGGTCACGAGAACCCTGGAGCCCTGGAAGCCGGCCCCGCGCTCGGTCGAGACGCCGTGCCAGCCCTCGGGGACCTCCGGCCAGGTGTGCTCGAACACCCGGCGCGCGTCGCGGGGCGCGAGGTTCACGCAGCCGTGGCTGCGCTGGAGGCCGAAGCGCGAGTGCCAGAAGGCGCCGTGCAGCGCGAAGCTGCCCTCGAAGTACTGCGTCCACGGCACGTCGTCGATCCGGTAGGAGTCGTCGCCCGCGTCGGGGCCGAGGTTGGCCATGGTGTCGGAGACGAACTTGCGACGGATCCGGAACTCGCCCCGCGGCGTGTCGTGGCCGTCGAGCCCGCTCGAGACGAGCGTCGCGTAGATCGGCTGGTTGCCGCGGTAGAGCACGAGGGTCTGCTCGCCGATGTCGACGTGCACCCAGGGCTCGCCGGCCGCGACGCCGCGTGGCGGGTCGATGCGCTCGGCCACGCCCGCGAACCAGGCCCGCAGATAGCGCGGCTCTCCGTCGGGCCCCTCGAGCACGTGGTAGACGCGGTCCCCGATCCGCTCGCGCCTGAGCCACGGCAACCTCGCCTGACGCTCCCAGGCCTCCATCGACTCGTCGTCGGTGAAGCGCGTGGTGCCGTCCTCGCGCTCCACACGCCGGAGCGGACGGGCGGTGCGCACGGCGAACGCGAGCGGCAGCTGCGTCCCCTCGTCGAGCTCGACGCCCGCGAAGTCGCTGCCCGTCGTCTCGAGCAGCTGCGCCTCCTTGATGTAGCTGCCGCGCACCGTGCGCGCGAAGCGCCGCTGCGAGCGGACCTCGGTCCCGTTGCTCGCGACGTAGAAGCTGCGGTGCAGGTAGCGAGCGACGACCGAAGGCATCCGGGGCTCTCCCGCGAGCCGTCCGTCGCGCAGCAGCTCCGCGCGCCGCTCCTGACCGTCGTTGAGGAGCTCCGCGTAGCGGCGCCCATGCGCGGTGGCGTCCCGCTGATCGTCGCGCGACGGCAGCTGGTGGTACTCGGGCACCTGCGGCTCGCGCACCATCATGTAGCGGTAGGGCAGCGGCGCGTCGGTGTCGGCGGCGCTCTCCCCCGCGGCGCCGTCCGGCGGCGTCTCCGCCACGTCCACACCCTGGCCCGCGCAGGTCCAGCCGCGCGGGTAGAGCTCGTAGAACCCGGTGTTGCAGCGCGGCGTCTGCACGCGCGCCGACTTCAGGCGCACCCGACCGCCGAGGCGGAGCCAGCCGATCACCTGCGACTCCGGATCGGCCTCGGCGCGCACGGGGATCTGCGCCGCGGTCACCAGGCCGTGCATCGGGAAGTCCCGGTCGAGCATCGCGCGGTGCGCGGCGCGGCGGCGCTCCTCGAGTGCCTCGTCGGTCTCGCCGGGGGCGCGCTCGATCTCCGGGATCGGGGAGATCGTCTCCTCGGGCGCGGATTCTTCGGCTCCGAAGAAGGTGGACAGACCGACGGCCCCTCCGATCGAGAGGAGCGCCAGGCCGGGGATGATGAGGGTGCTGCGCTTCATGGATCCGCTCACGCGCGAACGGAAGTTGTACCCCGGGGACCGCGTCCCGCAACGGATTCGGGGTTGACCCAGCCGCGCGCCTTCGGAGATAGAGGGGGTGGAGGTCGAACGACGTGAACATCCTGCTGGGTCCGGACGTGTACGTGAACGCCTCGGTCGCGGGGGCCGGGACTGCGCCAGAGCAGGTGGCCAACCGCGTGCTGGGCAACCAGAAGTCCCGCAGCAAGACCACCGAGTGGATCCTCGCGCGGACGCGCGGGATGCTCGAGGCGCACCCGAACTTCGTGAACGACAACCTCGAGCCGCACATGGCGCGCATCCGCGAGCTGGTCGACGTGGTCGAGCTGGAGGCGGAGCTCGAGGTCGACGACTGGAAGGGCGCGCTCTTCGAGAGCGCCAAGGCCGCAGACGTGACGCGCGTGGTGACCGATCACCCCGATCTCGCGGACAAGGACGAGATCGATGGGATCGAGTTCCTCTCGACCGACGCCTGGCTCATCGAGCAGCAGACCCCGCCCCCGCCTCCGCCTGGCGCCGCGAAGAAGGCCTGAAGTCCACGCGCTCTCGTAGGGCTGTGCTATGAGCCTAGGGACGGGTCTGGGTGGCCAGGAGGCCGCCCGCCCGTCCTCGACAGCGGCACCCATCCGCGAGCGGCACGTGAACCGTCAGAGCCTTCCCTCAGCGAGCATCGACTCGGGCGAAGAGGTCTTCACCCTCGAGGTGCCGGCGGTGAACGAGACGGCCGTGCTGGTCGAGGTCCCCCACGCGGGGCTGGCCGTACCGGACGCGGTCCGGCCGCAAGTCGCCGTGACGCGCGAGGTCGTGCTTCGCGACAGCGACATCTACGTCGACAAGCTCTACGCGCGCTCGGCGGATCTGGGCGCCTCGTACCTCGCGGCGAAGGTCTCGCGCTACGTCGTCGACCTCAACCGAGCCCCGGACGACGTCGATCCCCAGACGGTGCCCGACCACCCGGACCCCCGGGGCGTGCAGCCGCGCGGCGTGGTCTGGAGGGTCACCACCGACGGCCGCCCCGCGCTGCGCGAGCCGCTGACCTACGCCGCGCTCGAGCGCCGGCTGAGCCTCTTCCACGCGCCCTATCACCGCGCGCTCGTCGAGCAGCTCGAGCGCAAGCGGGAGCGCTTCGGCGACGCCATCCTCCTCGCGGCCCACTCGATGCCTTCGGTCTCGCGCGCCGGGCGCAATCACTCACCGCGCGCCGACGTCGTGCCCGGCACCCGCGGCCGCACCACCGCGGACGCGCGCATCATCGAGTGCGTCGACGCGCACTTCCGCGCCGCGGGCCTGAGCGTGCGCCACGACGACCCCTATCGAGGCGGCTGGTCGACCGCCCACTACGGCCGCCCGAGCGAGCGCTGGCACGCCGTGCAGATCGAGCTGAACCGCGCCCTCTACGTCGACGAGGCGACCAGCCGCCCCAAGGACGGGGACTTCGAGAAGCTGGCCGAGATCTGCCACGCGCTCGTCGCCGAGCTGGGCAAGCTCTGACAGCGGCTGGCTCTAGCGCGCGACCGGGGCTTCGAGCGCGACCGGGTCACCGGAGCGGATCTCGAGGCGGTAGCGGCTGTTGGCCGTCTGGAGGTAGTAGACGTCGCGGCTGCCGGCCTCGCCTTCGGTCTTCGCGCAGAGGCGAAGGATCCGCTTGACCGGGGTCGTGACGTACTCGTGCAGGCCGTCGGGAAACTCGATCACCAGGACAGACCCCTTGCGGGGCGCCCGGAGGAGCCTGCCGACCACAGCGCGGCCCGGCTTCCGACCGACCTTGCGCAGAACGACCTCCACGGGATCCAAGCTAGCACACCCCGCCCATGGGGCAAAAGGGCGTTGTGCGATGGACGGGGCCCGTCCCAGACGGTATGTGGGCGGGGGTCTCGCGGCCCGGGTCGTGGCGACCTGAGCAGCTCCGGGCAAGCCTCGGAAACGACGCGAGAATTCCGCCGGAGTCATCGATGCACGTGATGCACGCGGAGGTGGGCTGGATCGAGGTGATCGTGGGCCCGATGTTCAGCGGCAAGAGCGAAGAGCTCATCCGCAGGCTGCGAAGAGCCCAGATCGCGCGCCAGCCGCTGCAGGTCTTCAAGCCCGTGATCGACGACCGCTACCACGCGTCGCGCATCGTCAGTCACTCGGAGGCCAGCATCGAGGCGATCCCCGTCAAGGACGCGCGCGAGCTGGCGGAGCGGGTGCGTCGCGACACGCGCGTGGTGGGCATCGACGAGGCCCAGTTCTTCGACGACGCCATCGTCGACGTGGCGCAACGCCTCGCGAACCAGGGCCTGCGCGTGGTGATGGCCGGCCTCGATCAGGACTACACGGGCAAGCCGTTCGCGCCCATGCCGACGCTGATGGCGGTGGCCGAGTACGTCACGAAGTCCCTCGCGATCTGCACCCGCTGTGGCTCGCCCGCGAGCCGCTCGCAGCGCCTCGTCCCGGCCGGGGCCCAGGTGCTCGTCGGCGCCACCGAGGCGTACGAGGCGCGCTGCCGCGCCTGCCACTCCCCGCGGGCCGAGAACACCACCCGAGACCTGTTCGCGGAGCGCGACGAGCCGTGAGCCTCGAGGTCCAGATCCCCACCGACGACGGTCCTCGCGCCTGGTCGGTGGCGCTCGTGGCGATCGTCGGGCTCGCGGTGGGGCTGGGGCTCGCGGCGTGGGGAATGGAGACCGAGCGAGGAGGGGGGGAAGAGAGAGGCGGGGAGAACGCCTCCGCGGCGGATCGCGATCCCGATTCCGCTTCCGCTGCCGAGTCCGCCTCCGCTTCCGCCTCCGCTGCCGAGTCCGCTTCCGAGTCCGCTTCCGCCTCCGCTTCCGAGTCCGCTTCCGAGTCCGCTTCCGAGTCCGCTTCCGCCTCCGCTTCCGAGTCCGCTTCCGAGTCCGCTTCCGAGTCCGCTTCCGAGTCCGCCTCCGCTGCCGATCCCGAGCGCGATCCCGATCCCGAGCGCGATCCCGATCCCGATCCCGACCCCGACCCCGATCCCGATCCCGATCCCGCGTCCGGATCCGCGGTTGCGGTCGCCTCCGAATCCGCGTCCGCGGACGAGCGGGGGACGGCGACTGGGGGCGGCGCGGCGCCAGCGGCCTCCACCGCCACGGGGAGGGTCAGCCCGGGGCGGGTCGCGTACCTGCGCTGTGATGGGATCGGGCGCTCGGGGCGCTGTCCTCGCGATCCCGCGCTCGAGGCCGCGGTGTGGGAGATCGTGCGTGGGCTCGGCGTCTGCGGGGGGCGACCGGCCGCGGCCGGGGAGGGCGACATTCGACTGGACTACCGCGGGGGCGGGGCGCCGGAGATCCGGTGGCGCGACACCTTCGCCGACGACGTGGTGCGCCTCGACGGTGAGGCCACGCTCGGGTGCCTGCGTGCGCCGCTCGCGGCGACCCGACAGAGGCTCGGCGCGGAGCGGCTGCTCGTCTCGTTCCGCTTTCGATACGAATGAGGGTTGCCTTCGTCCGGAGCGCCCCCACGTTCCTGACAGCGCCATTCGAAGCGCCCGCTCCGAGCGACCTCCCTTCTGCCGCGGCAACTTGCCGCGGCAGAACCGCTTAAAGACCGCGGCGTTCGAGCGTGCTCCGCGCAGATGCTGCGCTCTCGCGGCGCAGGCAACGACGGCACGGCCTTCGCACTGGGCGACGGGCGGGGAAACCACCACCGCCCAAGCCGAGCGACACCCGATTCAGGGCGTCCCCTCGGGCGGGAAAGGACAGCCGATGACGCTCAACCGTCCCCTCAGCCTCGACTCCTACCGCCGCGATCTCGCCGACGTGCAGCCCCTGGATGGGGAGACCGAGATCGAGCTCGCCAAGCGCTGGCGTGAAGGTGACCAGAAGGCCGGCGCGCGGCTGGTCGAGTCGAGCTTGCCTTTCGTGATCAAGATCGCCCGCGAGTACCGTCGCTGGGGCGTCCCGATGGAGGACCTCATCCAGCAGGGCAACCTCGGGCTCCTGCGCGCGGCGCTCAAGTTCGACCCCGAGCAGGGCTGCCGCCTGATCACCTACGCCGTCTACTGGATCCGCGCGGAGATCCGCGAGTACGTCGTCCGCACCTACCGCATCGTGCGCCTCGGCACGACGCGCACCGAGCGCAAGGCGATGCGCGCCTATCGCCGCGACGGCATCGAGACGGTGGACGAGCTGGTCGAGATCAGCGGCATGCCCGAGGCGCGCGCCAGGAAGCTCTGGCCCATCCTCACCCAGCGCGACTTCTCGCTCGACGCCGAGACCGACGAGCGCGGCCCGGCGGTCGGTCGGCTGCGCGACGTGGCCGAGTCGCCCGAGGACGCCTTCGCGCGGGCCGAGGAGATCAGCGGCGTGCGCGAGAAGCTCGGCGCGGCCATGGAGCTGCTGAGCGCGCGCGAGCGCCGCATCATCGAGCAGCGCCTCCTCGTCGACGAGCCGCGCACCCTCGAGTCGCTCGGCCAGGAGATGGGCGTGTCCAAGGAGCGCGTCCGGCAGCTCGAGGCCCGCGCGCGGACCAAGCTCCGGGGCGCGCTCGCGGAGTGGTACGAGCCCGCCGCGGCCTGACTGGAGCGCGTCTCTCACTCCACGCGTATCATCCCAAGACAAGCTGACGCGCCGAGGTGCCCGTCGCGGACCACGAGCCAGATCGGCACCTCGCCGGGCTCCATCGGCGCAGTCCACTCCGTGTCTCGACCCGGCGGGCGCGTCGTCTCGAAGCCGAAGTCACCCGCGGTGGAGAACCACGAGTAGTAGGCGTCCTCGCGCCCGGTGATCACCTGGCCCTCGAGGTCGAGCGCGGGGAAGGTCTCGAGCCAGTCCTCGTCCGGCTCGGGCGAGAGCGTGACCGTCTCCCCGGGCGCCACGCGCGGGACGCCTCCCTCCGGCGCGCACACGGTCGGGTCTCCGCTCCGCGCGCTGAGCCACGCCTCCCCGACCCGGAAGCGCGGCGGCGGCGGGTTGGTGAGGCGCGAGGGAGCGGGCGACAGCGCGATCCGCTTGAAGCCCTCCATCGCGATCTCGCCGTTCACGCGCAGGGTGAACCGGGCGAGCAGGGTCAGCCCCACCGTCTCGTAGACGTAGCGCACGACGCCCTCCGGCGTGCCGAGCGGCGCGTCGTCGATCGCGGCGGACAGAGCGTCCATCGCCGCGCGCGTCTCCTCTCCCGGCAAGCGCGCCACGCCGTCGACGACCTCGAATCGCACCACGCGCGGCGCGCCCTCGAGGGTCTGCCCCGCCGCGGCCGCGAGGGCCGGGACCCCGAGATCGATCTCCCACTCGACCGCATGATCCACCGGGTCCGGAGACGCGACGACCGTGGACAAGCGCACGTCCTGCCCCGGGGTGGACTCCGCGGGCGTGGCGACGGCGGCGATGACGCGCGGCGAGCGCACGATGGAGGAGGGCGCGAAGTCGGGGCCCTCGCAGCCCGCGAACAGCAGCGCGAACAGCAGGGCGCGTCTCATCGTGGAGCCAGTCATTGCAGGGTCCCCCGCACGCCGATCGAGGGGATGATCGGCAGCCCCCGAAGGAGTCCGCTCCGCGCGTAGTCGTACTGGAAGAGGCGGCCTTCGGGCAGCTCCGAGAAGTACACGTTGATCACGTCCAGGTAGACCGAGCCCTTCACCGCGCCGAGGTCGAACTCCCGGTCGATGCGCACGTCGAGCTGGTGGCTGTAGGGGACCCGCGGGCCGCGCGGCCCGAAGATCGCGAGGTACCCGCCCGTGTCGGCGTCGAAGCGCGCGCCCTCGGCGTCTCGCGCGGGCCGGCCGCTCGCGAGCTGGAACCGACCCCCGAAGCGCCACCCGTCGAAGCCGTAGCTCGCGACGACGTTGAGCACGTGGGTCTGATCGAAGCCGAAGACCTCGGGCGCCTGCCCGGGGTGCCAGCGCTCCGCGCGCGAGAGCGTGTAGGTGACCCAGCCGTAGAAGCCCTCGTGCCGCATGCGCAGCATCGCCTCGAGCCCGAAGGAGTGCCCCTCCTGGTCGGCGCGAAAGAACACGCGGCGGAGCCCGTCGTCGGTGGGCACGATCTCGTCGGTGGCCCGCGCGATGTTCCACTGCCGGTTGTAGAAGCCCGTCAGGAAGGCCTCGAGGCCCATGGGGAGCGTCATCTCGAGACCGCCCGAGGACTGCCAGGCGCGCTCGGGTGGGATGGTGGGGTTGCCGCCGACCCTGAAGATGGTGAACGGGCTCGGCTGCTGGACGAACAGCCCCGACGCGACCTTGAGCGTGATCCACTCGGCGAGCGCGAGCCGCGAGACGAGCCGCGGATCGAAGACTGGCTCGAGCACGTCGCCGTAGCGCATCACGTCCACCCGCAGCCCCGCGCTCACCTCGAGCGGCGAGAAGTCGAAGACCTGCTCGTAGTACGCGGCCGCGAACGCCTCGACGACGCCCACCGACGCGTCGCTCGTGGTCAGCGTCGGCAGCGGCCGCGGCTGCTCGCCGAGCCCGGGCGGCACGGGCGCGGTGCCGAGGATCCGCGCGCTCAACGTGTTGACGTCCACGCCGGTCCGCGCGCGGAGGTTCCGGCTCATCGTCAGCTGCGCCTCGAAGCGCACGCCGGCGAAGAACGCCTCGAGCTCGAAGCTCAGAAGGCCCAGGCCCGGCTGCGACGCGTCGAAGCCGCTCGCGTCGCGGCCGACCATGCCGCTGAGCGTCAGGCGCGTGCCGGGGTCCGGGGTCACGCGCAGGGTCGCGATCAGGCGCTGCAAGTCGAACGAGACGCGCGAGCGGCTGCCCTCGCTGATGAACCCGCCGTCGCCGAGCTGCCCGCTCTGGTCGAGGTTGTCGTTGGCGCCGAAGAAGAAGAACCGCACCTCCATGCGGTCGTCGGGCGCGTACTCGCCGAGCACCTGGTAGTCCATGAAGGACAGCTCGAGCCCCGGCTGGACGAGCGGCAGGATGGCCTCGAAGTAGCTCCGTCGGAACGCCGCCGCGACCGCGCCGCGACCGTCCTCGCTGGGCACGACCGCGAGCACGCTCGCGCGCGCCGCGTCCAGGGAGGCCTCACCGAGCGGCGAGCCGACGTCGGGGATGCTGCTGTCGAGCGCGATGAGGCCGCCGCCGTAGCGCCCGTAGCGCACGGGGTAGTTGCCCGCGTAGAAGTTCATGCGGTCGACGAAGCGCGAGCTGAGGATCGCGGGCCCCGCGCCCACGTGGTACATCAGCGGGACCGGGAAGCCGTCAACGAGGAATCCGGTGTTCTGGAAGTCCGAGCCACGGACGAGGAAGAAACCGAGCCCGAACGGCGAGCGCGCGACTCCGGGCAGGCTGGCGACCGCGCGGAGCGGCTCGCCGAACGTCCCGGGCACCGTGGTCAGCTCCTCCCCGCGGAGCGTGATGCGGCTCGCGGCGCCCTCCTCCTCGCGCTCGATGGTCGCGGTCACGCCGAGCTCGGGCTCCTCGGGCGCCTCGAACAGCGGCTCGGGCGGCGGCGCCGGCTCGGCGCGCGCTTCGAGCGGAGGAGGGGGCGGCGCGGTGACGACGTAGCGGAAGCGGATCCGCGCGCCGATGGGCTCACCGTCGCGCGTGGCCGGCTCGAAGCGCATGGCGCGCGCCGCCTCGAGGGCCAGCGCGTCGACGTCCTCGCGCACCGGCGCGGCGAGCTCGGCCGCCGTCACCGCGCCCTGCGCGTCGAGGGTCAGCACCAGCTCGACCGACGCCCCCTCCGGGAGGGGCTCGGCGCCCTCGGGCAGCTCGAGCGGAGGCGCCTCGATCAAGCGCGGTGAGGTGAGCGCGTCCTCCGCTTCCGTCGCGTCCTGCGCCACCGCCGACGCGGTCATCGCGAGCCAGGCGACCAGGGCCAGGCGAGAGCGTCTCCCCACGCCTCCCGTTACCATGGGGCCCGAGCGACGGCGAGCCTCGCGCCAGCCTCGACAGGGTCGCTGCGCGGATGGATGATGCCCGTCATGCGCAGGTGCCTCGCCTCCATGCTCGCGCTCGCCACGCTCGCCGCTTGTGACGGCGGTGGGCACTTCGTCAGCACGCGGCTCCAGACCACCTACCGTCACCGCTTCCAGTTCGTGAGCGCGCGCGTCGAGCTCGTGCGGGTGGGCGCGGCCGAGCCCGAGCGCACCCGCGACGTCACCTTCCCCGCCGACGCCGCCACCGACGTGGAGCTGCTCACCGGGCGCACCCTCGCCGACTTCGAGGGCGTCCCGACCGGCACCTACGACGTGCGCGTGACCTTGCTCGACGCGCTCGGCCGCGCCGTCGACAGCGGGAGCACGAGGGTGCCCATCGACGCGAACCGGAGCGTGCTCGTGGGTGTCAGCGAGGCGTGTGGGCTTCTGTCGTGTCCGACCGGGAGCGACCCGCCCGACGCGACGGCTTGCAGCTTCGGGCGCTGCGTCGCCCCCTCGTGCTTCGAAGACGAAGACGGCTGCGTCGAGCCCGAGTGCGCGTCGGACGCCGAGTGCGAGGGGACCTCGGCCTGCACGGTCGGCCGCTGCGTGGGCGAGCTGTGCGTCGCGGTGCCCGAGGACAGCCTCTGCCCCGCCGACGCGTTCTGCGCCGGGACGGAGGGCTGCGTCACCCGGCCCGTCGAGCCCACGATGGACGCGGGGCCTGCCGACTCCGACGCCGGGCCGCTCGACTCGGGCGTCGACTCGGGCACATGCACGCCGAGCGGCTGCGAGGACGGCGATCTGTGCACCGCGCACGCGTGCGTCGACGGCGCCTGCGTCACCTCTCCGCTGTGCGGCGGCGGCGACTACTGCGTGGCGGGCGCGTGCCACCCCGAGCCGACCTTCGCGCTGCAGACCAGCGGCGCGCCGGGCTGCATCGACCTCGGTGTGCCGCACGTCTCGCCGGACTTCGCCTATCGGCGCGTCATCACGGGGCGGGCTGGCCGGACCGCCGTGCAGACCAACCAGCAGGTGAGCTGCGCGGGCGATCCGCCCCAGGACGATCCCATGGTCTTCCCCCTCGGCCCCTCCGGCCGCTGGGAAGACACGCTCGAGACCGGCGCCGTGACCGACTGCGACTTCGGCCTCTACGGGCGCTGGGCGTCGTACGCGACGGTCTCCGGCCGCCGCAGCAACACCGTCGAGACGGTCTACTTCAACTCTCGATGCGCCAGCGTCGACACGTGCACGCGGGCGCGGACCTACTGCCCGCCGTGCCGGGGCTGCACCGCGTCGCAGTACTGCTACGCGAGCAGCCGCTGCGCTCCGAGCCCGACGATCCGCATCGACACCGCCAGCGGCCCTGGCTGCGTGGATCTCGGGGTGCCGCACTCGAGCCCGCCCGCGATCGTCGTGCGCATCAACGGCCGCCCCAACGCCACGAGCACGCAGGTGAACGAGCGCGTCAGCTGCGGCGAGCCCGCGAGCGACGCCGAGGTGCGCATGCTCGACGGCTCGGGCGCCGTGGTCGATCCGCTCGGGCCGACCGGCGCGCTCTCCTGCGACGCCTCCGGGATCTACGGCCGCTGGCTCATCCGGGCGCGAGTGGACGGGCAGCTCTCCGCGCCGGCGGAGGTCGTCTACTACAACTCCGGATGCACGGGCATCGCGACCTGCGCGGCCGGCCGCACGGCGTGCGTGCCCTGATCACTCCCCGGCGTCTACGGGCGATCGGGTGCGGAAGCAGCGGCTGACGTTCGTCCGGCACACCAGCTCGGGCGGGCAGTCGTCGTCGACCTCGCACCCGAACACGCCCTCGGGGATCTCGGCCTCGCAGCCCAGAGACCCCAGCGCCAGCACCAGCCAAAGCGTCCGCAGCGGTTTGCGCATCAGGTCGGAACATAGCGCGACCATCGGTTATGCTTCGACCCGGTCGCGCCAGCTGGCGACCTGGAGGACCGATGCGGCGCTTCTCGTGTGTGATGTTCGCGATGATTCTCGCCTCCTGCGGCCCGGACCTCGGGACCGCGGACGAGGCCGCCGCGGTGGAGATCGTCTACACGCCCGACGGCGTGCCGGCCTTCGCGGGCCAGGCGCTGATGATCCAGAGCTGCGGCGCGGGCGGCTTCTGTCACAGCGAGGACATCGACGCGCAGGAGCGCTTCGGCGCCCCGCTCGGCCTCGACTTCGACCTCCGGCTCGCGGCCACCAACAACGAGGTGGAGCTGGACGCGGCGCATCGTCTCCTGCGCAATCAGCAGCACGTGCTGGCCATGCGCGGTGAGATCTGGGGCCAGGTCCAGTCCGGGCGCATGCCGCCGCAGGGCGAGGCGGGGCAGATGTACTTCGCGAGCGTCAACGAGCGCTTCGACCGCATCGACGACGACGGCGTGACGGCCACCCCGCTCCCCGGGCTCGACACGGAGGAGGGCAAGGATCTGCTCCGCAACTGGCTCGCCTCGCGCGTGCCCGTCATCGAGCGCACCCAGGAGCGGGTGGACCGCGAGCCGAACGTGACCGGCTTCACGGTCGCGGCGTGTGAGCGGAGCTGCGTCGATCTGACCTGGCCGGCGATCAACGCGCAGATCATCCAGCCCACGTGCGCGCTCGGGCGCTGTCACGACAGCTCCGACCCGGCCGGCTCCCTCGACCTGAGCGGGACCGACCTCGAGGTGCACGCGCGCATCCTCGACGCCGCGCCGGAGGGCACGCAGTGCACGGGTGAGGCGCCGCTCCTGACCGCCTCGGATCCCGACCAGTCGCTGATGTACCTGAAGGTCGCCGCGGCCAGCTCCGACGACGTCTGCGGCTCGCGCATGCCGCTCAGCGGCAACCTCCTCAGCGAGCAGCGAGTCTGCGCGCTGCGGGCGTGGATCCAGTGCGGCGCGTGCGTCGAGGCCGACGGCGGAGACTGCGCCGATTGCATCGAGGGGGAGCGCGCGGCGTGCAACGTCGACGTCGCCACGCCGAGCCAGTGCATCGAGACGACGGCGTGCCCCAACCGCGCCAGCCTCGACATGTAGGCGTTTTCGAGGCAGACCGCTCCCGCGATGCCGGCCGAGAAGCTCATCGACGTTCTGCGCGCGCGTCCCGTCGTCTTCGATGGCGCGATGGGCACGGCCCTCTACGAGCGCGGCGTCCTCTACACGAACAACATGGACCAGCAGACGGTGACCAAGCCGGAGCTGGTGGCCTCGGTGCACCGGATGCACCTCGAGGCCGGCGCGGAGGTGCTGCAGACCAACACCTTCGGCGCCAACCGCTACCGGCTCTCGAGCCACAACCTGGAAGGCGACGTCGACCGCATCAACCGCGCGGCGGTGAAGCTCGTCCAGGACGTCGCGGCGGGCAACGCGTGGGTCGCCGGCTCGGTCGGGCCCAGCGGCACCATCTTCAAGACGGTGCCCGAGAGCGAGATGGACGCGCTGCGCAGCGCGTTCCGTGAGCAGGCCGAGGTGCTCGTCGACGCGGGCGTCGATCTCCTCGTGCTCGAGACCTACCGCCAGCCCGACGAGCTGCAGCTCGCGATCGAGGGCGCGCGCGCCGCGTCGCAGGGCAAGGTGCCGATCCTGGCCAGCGTCAGCTTCGACGCCTTCGGCACGATGTCCGACGGCACGGGCCCCGAAGAGATGGCGAAGCGCCTCGCCGATCTCGGCTTGGACGCGGTCGGCGTCAACTGCGCGGACGGACCGGCCGGGGTCTACGAGATGGCGGTGCGGCTGCTCGACGCGGGCCTCCCCGTGGTGGCGCAGCCGAACGCGGGCCTGCCGCGCCGGGTGGAGGGCCGCTTCGCCTACATGGCGACGCCCGAGTACTTCCTCGTCTACGCGCGCCGCCTCTACAAGGCCGGCGTGCGCGGGGTCGGCGGCTGCTGCGGCACGACCGCCGATCACATCCGGCAGATCGATCAGGCGGCGCGCATGCTCCGCGGCGACGACCCGCCGCGCGACTCGTCGCCCCCCGACGTGGCGGGTCAGGCGACGCGTGACTTCGAGCGCATGCCCGAGGAGGAGATCGCGCCCGGCGTCGAGGTCACCCCGCTCTCGGACAAGGGCCTGATCGGCGAGCGGCTCGCGGCGAAGAAGTTCGTCGTCAGCGTCGAGGTCAACCCGCCGCCGGGGCTCAGCCTGGAGAAGGCGCTGGCCGGCGCGGCGCAGCTGAAGGCGGGCGGCGTCGACGTCATCAACGTGGCCGACGGCGCGCGCGCAACCGCGCGCATGGGCAACCTCGCGCTCTGCTTCCGCATCCAGGAGCAGCTCGAGATGCCGGCGTTGATGCACGTGACGACGCGCGATCGGAACGTGCTCGGCCTCGTCGCGCATCTGCTCGCGTCGCACGAGCTGGGCGTGAAGAACCTGGTCGTCATCACGGGCGACCCGCCGAAGATGGGCGACTTTCCCGACGCGAAGGCCGTCTACGACCTCGACTCGATCGGGCTCCTGCGGCTCATCAACGGCATGAACCGCGGCTTCGATCCGGGCGGCAAGCCGCTCAAGGGCGCCACCTCGTTCCTCTGCGCGACGGGCGCGGAGCCGGCGGCGAAGGACTACGACCGCGAGCTGCGACGGCTCGAGCAGAAGCGCGACGCGGGCGCCGAGTTGGTGATGACCCAGCCGGTCTACGACCCCGTCGTGCTCGAGCGTTTCCTCGACGACGTCCGCCCCATGGGCATCCCCGTGCTCGTCGGGCTGCTGCCGCTCGCGAGCTACCGCAACGCGGAGTTCCTTCACAACGAGGTGCCGGGCATGAGCATCCCCGAGGACATTCGCGAGCGCATGCGCAGGGCGGGGAGCGGGCCCGACGGCCGCGCCGAGGGCGTGCGCATCGCCCGTGAGATGCTCGAGGCGGTCAAGGGTCGCGTCGACGGCGCGTACATCATGCCGCCGTTCGGCCGCTACGAGCTGGCCCTCGAGGTCATCGACGGGATCGTGCGATGAGGGCCATCTTCGTCGCGCTGGTTGCGCTCGCGCTCGTGGGCTGCCCGGGCCGACCGTGCCCTTCTCAGCCGTTCGCCGACGCGGAGAGCGCGCTCGACGCCTACCGCGACATGCGCCGGCCCGCGCGCGTGATCCGCGCGGAGGCGAGGGTGGACCGGCGCGATCCCGAGGGGCGGATCCGCGGCACCGTGCTCATGTTCATCGCGCGCCCGGACCGCGTGCGCTTCGACGCGATGACCCAGTTCGGCCCCGCGGCGGTGTTGACGAGCGACGGAGACCGCTTCGCGCTGATGGATCTCCGCGAGAACCACTTCTACGAGGGCCCCACCTGCCCGGCGAACATCGAGCGGCTGCTCGGCCTCCGCTTCAGCTCCACCGAGGTGACGCGCCTGCTGCTCGGCGAGACGCCGCGCATCGAGGCGGAGGAACGCACGATCCGTTGCGATGGCGCGACCTACCGCGTCGAGCTGACGGCGGCGGACGGACGCCGCCAGGAGCTCGACCTCGAGCTGCGCGAGGGCGACGAGATGGTGCCGCCCGAGGCGCAGCGCATGCGGCTGAAGCGCAGTGAGGTCTTCTCCGCGGATGGCCAGACCGAGTGGCGGGTGACCTACGACGAGTACCGCTTCATCGAGGACCCCGACGACACGCAGAGCCCGCGCCGCGGCGTGGTGCTGCCGTTCCGCGTCCGCTTCGAGGATCCCCGCCGCGACATCGACACGCTGGTCCGCTTCTCGAGCATCGATCTGAACGTGGAGATCCCGGCCGGCGCCTTCCGGCAGGAGACGCGCCCCGGCCTGGAAGTGCATCCGGTCACGTGTGATTGAAGCCAGGCCTGGTATCCTCCGCGCCGCATGAGCGAGCCCCTCCTCCGGGTCGAGAACCTCGTCACGGCCTTTCACACCGACGAGGGCTCGGTGCGCGCGGTCGACGACGTCTCCTTCACGGTCGAGGACGGACAGACCCTCGGCATCGTCGGCGAGAGCGGCTGCGGCAAGAGCGTGACCAGCCTGTCGGTCATGCGGCTCGTGCCCGATCCGCCCGGCGTCATCGAGCGCGGCCGCATCGTCTTCCAGGGCCGCGATCTGCTGAAGATCTCCGAGCGCGAGATGCGGGCCCTCCGCGGCGAGCGCATCTCGATGATCTTCCAGGAGCCGATGACCAGCCTCAACCCGGTGCATCGGGTGGGCAAGCAGATCAGCGAGACCCTGCGCGTGCACCGCGGCATGTCGCGCCGCGACGCCCGCAAGCGCGCCATCGAGCTGCTCGATCTCGTGGGCATCCCCGCTCCGGCGGAGCGCGTCGACAGCTACCCGCACGAGCTGTCGGGCGGGATGCGGCAGCGCGTCGTCATCGCGATGGCCCTGGCGTGCGATCCGACCCTGCTCATCGCCGACGAGCCGACCACCGCGCTCGACGTGACGATCCAGGCGCAGATCCTCGAGCTGCTCCAGAAGCTCAAGGACGAGATGGGGATGAGCATCATCTTCATCACCCACGACCTCGGCGTGGTGGCGGAGCTGACCGACGACGTGCTCGTGATGTACGCGGGCCGCGTGGTGGAGCGCTCGCCGACCGCGAAGCTCTTCGCCGATCCGCTCCACCCGTACACCGTGGGCCTGCTGCGCAGCGTGCCCGGGTTCGGCCAGAACATCGGTAAGAAGCGGCTGCCGACCATCGAGGGCATGGTCCCGGACCTGCGCGAGCTCCCTCGCGGGTGCCGCTTCCAGGACCGCTGCGCGCTCGTCGAGCCCCGCTGCCGCGAGGAGGAGCCGCCCCTGTTCCCGGTCGACGAGCGCGAGGTCGCGTGCTTCGTGGTGGCCGATCAGCGCGGCGCCGCGGCTCCCGCGGGCGAGGAAGAGGAATGAGCGACGGTCCCATCCTCGAGATCGAGAACGTCTCGAAGCACTTCACGCATCGCGAGGGCTTCCTCGGGATGAAGACGCGCCCGGTGCGCGCGGTCGACGGGGTCTCGCTGACCGTCGAGCGCGGCGAGACGCTCGGCCTGGTGGGCGAGTCCGGCTGCGGCAAGAGCACGCTGGGGCGCGTCGTGCTGCGCCTGATCGACCCCACGGGCGGCCGCATCCGCTTCGAGGGCGAGGACATCACGACCGCGAGCCAGGGCCAGCTCCGGCCGCTCCGTCGTCGCATGCAGATCATCTTCCAGGATCCGTACAGCTCGCTGAACCCGCGCATGACCGTGCGCGCGATGATCGGCGAGGCGATGCGCATCCACGGCCTCGTGAAGAACGCGGACGAGGAGCGCGATCGGGTCGCCGCGCTGCTGAAGAAGGTCGGCCTCCGGCCCGAGCACGCGAGCCGCTACCCCCACGAGTTCTCGGGCGGCCAGCGTCAGCGGATCGGCATCGCGCGCGCGCTGGCGGTGGAGCCCACCTTCATCGTGGCCGACGAGCCGATCAGCGCGCTCGACGTCTCGATCCAGGCGCAGATCGTCAACCTCCTCGGAGAGCTGCAGGAGGAGCTGGGGCTCAGCTACCTCTTCATCGCGCACGACCTGAAGGTGGTGGAGCTCGTCAGCCGTCGCGTCGCGGTGATGTACCTGGGCAAGATCGCCGAGCTGACCACGAGCGAGGCGCTCTACCGCGACCCCAAGCACCCCTACACCCGCGCGCTCCTCAGCGCAGTGCCCGTCCCCGACCCGACTCGTGACCGCAAGCGCATCGTGCTCGAGGGGGACGTGCCCAGCCCGCTGAACCCGCCGTCGGGCTGCCGCTTCCACCCGCGCTGCCCCATCGCGAAGAAGGGGCTGTGCGACCGCGAGGAGCCCGAGCTGCGGGAGCTCGCGCCGGGCCACGTGGTCGCCTGCCACCTCGCGGAGTAGAAAAATCCGAGTTCAGGGGAAGGAGGTCTGTGCAGCTCGCGTACACCAACCGCCTCCGTCCCCCGCGGAGGCTCCCTCGTCGTTCTCGTCCTCGTTGCCCTGCCTCGAGGTTTTGGAGGTGTTCGTGCCCCAGCTCTGGCGCGCCCCGTTCGTCTTCCTCGCCGCGTCGCTCCTCTGCTCGTGCACCGAGGAGGGCGCGATCCTCACCGTCGATCTGCGCACCGACTTCGTGCCCGGCGCCGAGTTCGTGCTCGTGGAGACCGTGCTCGAGCCCGAAGGCGCCGCGAGCCAGACCGCGATGCACGGCGCGCTGCAGGGGGCGGAGGTGGTCGAGGGGCTGCGCGTCGCGCGCTTCACCGGGATCGCGCCCGGCGACCAGCAGCTCCGCGTCGTGCTCCGCCGGCCCAACGGCCAGGCGCTGATCACCCGCGAGGTCGACCTCGCGATCCAGCGCGACTTCGCGGTCACCGTCGTGCTCGACCGCCGCTGCGCGAACGTCTCCTGCGGCGACGGCGAGGCGTGCGTCAGCGGGGTCTGCGTGGACGCCGGGTGCACGCCGGAGACGCCCGATCGCTGCCCCGACCCCGCGTGCACCGGGGACACCGAGTGCGACGCCCCCGCGGCCTCGTGCGCCGCGGCGCGTTGCGTGGAGGGCGCGTGCTTCCAGGTCGGCCGCGCCGACGCCTGCGAGCCGACCGACTTCTGCAGCCCCGACGTCGGCTGCCTGGCGTACCCGACCCTGCCCGACGCGTCCCTGCCGGACGCGGGCATGGATGGAGGCACCGATGGAGGCGCCGATGGAGGGACAGGGCCGCTGACCCCGACCCTCGCCCGCCCCGTGCGCGGGGAGATGCTCGGGAGCGAGCTGCGCACCGACGACGTGCCCCGACCCAACCGCCCCAAGCTCCTGTTCTGGGGGACCGGTGATCGGGATCGCGTGGAGATCGAGCTGCGCTCGTGCACCGCGGCCACCTTCCCGTGCGCGGGCGCGACCCCGACCACCTTCGAGCACATGGGCTCCGATGTGTTCACCTTCCCGCCCGCGCCGCTGGCGCGCGGCATGTTCGCGTGGCGCGCCCGCGCCTGCCTCGGCTCGGACTGCTCCGACTGGGCCGATCCGTCGTGGTTCGTCGTGGCCGACTCACGAGACGTTGACGGCGATGGACTGAGCGAGGCGGTGGTGGGCGCGCGCTCGAACCCCACGCCCGCGGGCGGCGAGGAGGGCGAGCTCTTCGTGACCCTCGGCGCGGATCTGGCTGCCTCCACACCGAGTCAGCGGATCCTGAGGAACAGCCTCGGCGGGCGCGGCTCGCTCGGCTACGCCCTGACCACGGGCGACGTCACGGGCGACGAAGTGGCGGACATCCTCGCGGGCGCGCCCCTCCAGCAGGTGGACGCTGACACGCACCGCGGCTCGCTCCAGGTCTTCCGGGGCCGCGGGACGTGGGGCATGGACGTCCCGCTGGCCGACGACTTCCTCCCGAGCCCCGCGCTGGCGGGCGCGGTCGACGACCTCACCAACCGCTGGTTCGGCGCCGCGGTGGCCTACGTCGGCGACGTGACGGGCGACGGCTTCGGCGACTTCGTGGTGGGCGAGCCAGGCGAGCACCCGACCTACCAGGAGGGCATGACGCGCGACGACGATCCCGGCCGCGTCCACCTCTACGCCGGGACCAGCGGGAGCTTCGGCGCGCCCGTGCGCAGCTTCACGGACCCCGACGGCGTCGCGGGCGACGGCTTCGGGGCCGCGCTCGCCGGCTGCGACGTCGACGGGGATGGCGTCAACGAGATCGTCGTCGGCGTGCCCGCGCGCGCCGCCGAGGCGGGCGAGGTGCTCGTGTTCGAGCCGGACGGAACCCTCGCCGCCCGCCTCCCGCCCCCCGCGCCGGGGCGCTTCGGCCACACCGTCGTGTGCCTGGGTGACGTCGACGAGGATGGCATCCCGGACCTCGGCGTCGGCGCGCCCACCACCGAGGGCAGCAGCGGGATGTTCGACGCGCGCGGCGCCGCCTACCTGTACTTCGGCCTCGAGGGCGCCGTCCGCACCGACCCCAGCGTCACGCTCGCGCCCCCGGTCGAGGAGCGCCGCATGGTGTTCGGCTGGAGCATGCGCGCGGCCGACTACGACGGCGACAGCGGGCTCGAGGTCTTCGTCGGCGCGTTCGGCGCGGGCAGCTCCATGGAGGGTGCGGTCTATCGCTACGAGAGCGGCGACAACTGGGTCAGCCCCCCGGTCGTCGCGGCGCTCCCCACCTCCGCGGGCTTCGTGGGCAACTGCCTGTCCCCCCTGCGCCTCGACGGTGGCGCGGCCACGGCCATGCTCGTCGGCGCGGCGGGGCTCCCGTCGGACGCCCAGCCGGGCCGCGCGATCCTCGTGCGCGACCTCATGGGCGAGCAGGTGCTCACGAACCCCACCGCGGGCGGCCAGATGTTCGGCTGGGCCTGCCCCTGAGCTTCACTGCTCGCAGAAGTGTGGTGCGTCCGGGAGCGTGACCTCGCACCAGGTCGTCGGGTTGCCCTCCCGGCATCCCTCCACGTCGCAACGCTCGATGCGGGTGACGGTCGCGGGGTCGGCGAGGGTGGACAGGGGCGTGAGCACCATGAGATCCACCTGGGTGTAGCGGCCCTGGTAGAAGGCCCGCTCGATCTCGAAGTAGGCCACGCGGTCCTCGTCCCGCGGGAGGCAACCGCGCTCGCGGCAGTACACCACGCGCACGGTCAGCGGCTCGGTCAGATCCGCGCCGCCCGCCACGACGCTCATGCGCTCGGTGCTCGGCGCGCTCGAGAGCGCGAAGGAGGCGTCGGACGTGTTGCCCACGCGGAAGAGGCTCCGGGGATCGTCCGACCGGCCAGACACCACCTGGACCAGCGCGAAGGTGGCGCCGGGCGCGCCGGCCGTCGCCGCGTCGGGCAGCTCCACCGTCAGCTCGAGGATCGCGTTCTCGGCGCAGCCGGCGAGAGCGAGGAGGGCGACGAGCGCGAGGATGCAGCGCCTCACAGGTCGATCCTCACGCCCGTGAAGTCGCCGCGCTCGGTCTGCCGCGGGCTCAGCTGGGCGTCGGCGTGCAGGAAGAAGCCGAGGGCCACCGCGGCGCCCGCGACGACCACACCGACGATCGTCCAGAAGACCGGCGACTCGTGGATCGCCTCGCCCTCCTCGGCCACGATGATCGGCGCCGGGGTGTCGATCGCGGTCAGCTCGACGTGCAATCGCGCGCGCTCGCCGTCCGTGAGCTGGAGCTCCTCTCGCCACGGCTCGAAGCCCTCGCGCTCCACGCGCACCGCGTGTCGACCGGGGTCCGTCTCGAGCTCGGCGGGGTCGCGCGCCTCGACCGTGACGGGGAGCCCGTCGAGCATGACCTCGGCGTCGGGCGCGTCCGCGAGCCCGGTCAGCAGGATCAGCGCGACGCGCCCGGCCTCCTCGTGGCGGCGCGCCTCGGCCTCCGCGCGCACCGAGGCGTCGAGGTCCGCGTGGTCGCTCAGCAGCTGATCGAACGCGTCGCGCGCGTCGCGGTGGCGGCCCATCGAGCGGAGAGTGGACGCCGCGTTGAAGAGCGCCGCCGCGATCCCGCTGATCCGATACGAGGCCTCGAAGCGCTCGAGCGCGTCCGCCCAGCGACCGGCCTCGACGTGCGAGAGGCCCTCCTCGTAGAGCGCCCGGGCCCGCTCCACGGTCGCTGCGTCGACCTCGCCCTCCGGGCGTTCGAGGCGGTAGCGCTCGCCCTGAGACTGGGCCGACGCGTCAGGCGTCGCTCCCAGCGAGGCGAGCGCGGCGAGCAGGAGACCGAGAGCGCGTGCCGTCACGGCGCCGAAGGGTAGCGCACTCTCAGCGGCCGAAGGCGTCTGAACCGAGCAAGACCGGCGACGGCCGGCGGGGCTGGGTGGGCGACTCGGGCTCCGCGGGGCTGTCCTCTTCCTCACGCTCGGGGGCGGGCGCGGGGACCGCCCGCTCGACCACCTCGCGCGCGGCGCCGGCCAGTGGCCTCGGCGGCGGGTCCGGCTCGATGGGCGCGGGCGCCGCCTCGGGCGCGGCGCGGCGCGGGGTTTGGCGAGGCCGGGTGACCGCGGTGGACTCCCCCTCGGTCGGCGCCTGCACGTCTCGCGCGGGCGCCGGTCGTTCGGACGCCTCGGCGGGCGGCGGCGCGAGCCGGGCCTCGGCCTCCGGCGGCTCCGGCTCGGTCCCATCCACTCCTGTCCCGTCGAGCGCGGTTCCGTCGACGGCGCCGTCGTCAACGCGGTCAGCGGGCTCCGCGTCCCCTCCGAGCGCCAGCCAGCCGCCGAGCCCGAGCAGCCCGAACGCGACCAGCCCCGCGGCGAGCCACGCCGGCGACGGGGCCCGCTGTGGCGGCGGCGGCACGCTCGGCTGCGGGACGCTGTCCACCGCCCCCACCCGCACCTGGGCGGACTCGCCCCCGTCGACTCCGGACCCGTCCAGCGCAGACGCGGGCGCCGTGTCGGCGTCCTCGGGCACCGAGCGCGGGGTCGCGAGCGGGAAGGGCGCCTCGAGCGCCTCGCCCTTCTCGAGCAGCGCGCGCAGGTCACGCGACACCGCGGCCGCGCTCGGGCGCCCCTCGGGCTTCTTGGCCAGGCACGCGTCGACCAGCTCGCCCCAGCCGGGCGAGAGATCCGCGCGCAGCTCCGTCAGCGGGCGGTGCGGCATCGTGACCGCCTCCACCACCACCGCGTGCGCGCTGGGCCCGTCGAACGGCCGCTCGCCGCCCAGCACCTCGTAGAGCATCACGCCCATCGCCCACACGTCCGCCGCCGGCCCCACCGCCTTGCTCGCCGTGGCCTGCTCGGGCGCCATGTAGAGGGCGGTGCCGACCGCCACCCCGGTGGTGGTCACGCTCGGCCCGGCGAGATCGCGCGCGATCCCGAAGTCGAGCACCTTCACCTCGATCCCGTTCGCCTGGTCCTCCAGGAAGAGGTTCTCCGGCTTGAGATCGCGGTGCACCACCCCCTGCGCGTGCGCGGCGACCATCACCTCGAGGGCGTCGGCCAGCCAGCGCACCGCGCGCTGCGGATCGCGGCCGGGCCGCTCCATGTAGTCGCGCAGGCTCTCGCCCTCGAGCAGCTCCATCGCGAGGTAGAAGCGCTCCGACTTCGCGTCGGTGCCCGCGTCGAAGACCTTCACGATGCCCGGGTGCCTGATCTTGGCCGCGACGCTCACCTCGAGCTTGAAGCGCCGCGCGATCGCCTCGTCCCCCGGGCCGACGTTGAGGACCTTCAGGGCGACGATCTGCTCGGTGAGGAGATGGCGCGCTCGGTACACCGCGCCCATGCCGCCCTCCGCCATCGGGGCGAGGACCTCGTATTTGCGATCGACGATGGCGCCTGCGTCGAGCTGCACGGAGACGGAGGGTAGAGCGCCAGTCAGTTTGAAACCACCGGAACCATCCCCCTGTTGTCCGCGATCGGTTGCCGTGCAGCTGGCTTCGCAGTACCACCTGCGGCCGTGGAGGATCTCGGGGAGGCGGAGCGCGCGAAGCTCTTCGAACGGTTTGGCCGTTCGTTCGACGCCGGGACGCAGATCTACGCGGAGGGCGACGCGGCCACGCACTGCCACCTGATCCAGGAGGGCCGCGTCCGGCTGGTCAAGCGCATCCGCTCCTCGGAGCGCAGCCTGACCGTGCTGCGGCCGGGCGATCTCTTCGGGGAGGACGCGCTGCTCAGCCGGGGCGCGCGGGGCGCCAGCGCGGTGGCGCTGACCGACGTCTCCGTGCTCGCGCTCGACCGGAAGACCTTCGGTGTCCTGCTCTCGAGCAACCCGGAGGTCGCGCTCCGGCTGGTCGAGCAGCTGGTGCGCCGCCTGCGGCACGCGGAGGAGCAGCTGGAGAACGCGATGCTCCGCGATCAGCCCTCGCGCGTCGTCAACACCCTGGTGCGCCTCGCGAGCGCGACCGAGCGGACGGACGACGGACACGTGCTGTCGATCTCTCCCCTCGAGCTGTCCAGCCGCGTGGGCCTGGACGTCGACGCGGTGAAGCGGGCCGTGCAGCAGCTCCGGGACGGCGGGTACCTCCGCATCCACGACGAGCGCATCATCCTGCCGGACCTCGCCGCGCTGCGGCAGCTCTACGAGCTGCTCGGCATGAAGGAGGAGGTGCGCGGTGGATTCCTCTGAGCTCGCCCGCTCGTCACGGATCGCCTTGACGGACGCCCCCCGGATCCATCATGGTCCGGCCCGCCCCGCGCTCCGCGCGTGCGCTCCTTGCTTGATCGTCGCTCTCTTCACCGCCGCCAGTCTCCTGAGCTTCAGCCTCGCCGGCTGCAGCGGCGGGCCCACGCGAGAACAAGTGATGCGATCGCAGCGCGAGTACGACCTCGGCGTCGGGCTCTACCAGGAGCAGAACGTCCCGGGCGCCTTCGAGCACCTGCTCGAGGCGATCACGCTCGATCCCGACAACGCCGAGGCCCACCTGATGCTGGGCAACATCTTCATGATTCACCGCGCCGACCACGAACGCGCCGAGCACCACTTCCGGGAGGCGATCCTCGCCAACCAGAGGCTGCCTACGCGTGCCGGGCTCGAGGCCGACGCGAACAACAGCCTCGGGGTGCTCTACATCCACGCCGAGCGCTACGACGACGCCGAAGTGGCGCTGCGCGCCGCCGCCCGCGATCTGATGAACCGCGAGCCGGCCGTCGCCTGGACCAACCTCGGCTGGGCCCGCCTCGAGGCGGGTGACCACGACGGGGCGCTCGAGGCCCTGCGTCAGGCCGTGCAGCTCTCCCCGCAGCTGTGCCTCGCCTGGTACCGGATCGGACAGGCCCACACCGCGCGCGAGGAGCTCGACCAGGCCGAAGAGGCCCTCACCCGCGCCCTCTCGGTCGAGAACGAGACCTGCCAGCGCTTGCAGGCCGCCTGGCGCCTCCGTGGCGAGGTGCGCGCCCGCTCCGGCCACCGCGAAGAGGCCATCGGCGATCTCGAGCGATGTGTCGAATTGTCGCGAGACACGGACGATGGCAACGCCTGCGTGCGTCTGCTGGAGGCGAATCCTTGAGCGTGGCGATCACGACAAGCCCGCGGATCCATGGGCGATCCGCAGATTCCAACGCGACTGGATCGGACGTGACACCGGATCCGGCACCGCGTCGCCCCCAAAACGTGCTAGAAGCGTCGCTCCGACGCGTGGCGTCGGGGATTCCGGCACCTGCTTCAGGTGCCGTCTCGCGTGTCGGGAGTGCGGGGGCCGACAGCGAGGTGGAGGACGGACAGATGGAGTCCCTCGGAACCTATCTCCGGAACGAGCGTGAGCTGAGGCAGATCTCTCTCGAGGAGATCGCGCAGACCACGCGCATCCCGATTCGAATGCTGCAACGCATCGAGGACGACGACCTCGACGCGCTGCCGGGTGAGGTGTTCGCCCGCGGCTTCCTCAAGTCCTACGCGACCAGCGTGGGCCTCGACGCCGAGGACGTGCTCGGCCGCTACGGCCGCCGGGACCAGCCCGAAGAGGACAGCGCGCCCGCCCCGATCACGGCCATCACGCCGCCGGAGAAGGGTCGCCGCTTCGGCATCGCGATCGCGCTCGTGATCCTGCTCATCCTCTTCACGCTCGCGCTCTCCATCGTGCTGCGTCCGCGTCACCGCGACACGCCGATCGAGCTCTCGCAGGCGTCGACCCAGGTCCTGGACGCGCGCGTCTGAGCCAGCCACCGGATCGCTGCTACGCTGCGGCGTGGCCCGGACCGAGCGCACGGCGGCGGTGGTGCTTCGTTCCGTCGCCTACGGCGAGTCGGACCGCATCCTGACCCTCCTGACCGAGGCGCACGGCAAGCTCGCCGTGATGGCCCGCGGCGCGCGCAAGAGCACCCGCCGCTTCGGCGGCGCGCTCGAGCCGTACGCCCTGATCGAGGCCGACTGCGCGCTGGGTCGCGGCGACCTGGGCCGGCTCGCCGAGGCGCGCCTGGTCCGCGCCTTCCCGGGCGTGCTCGCGGACCTCACCCGGATGAGCGTCGCGGCCGCCGGCCTGGAGCTGGTCCGCGAGGTCTTGCCCGATCGGGAGACCCCCGACCCGCGCCTGCTCCCCACCGTGATCCGCTTCTTCGAGCTGTCGGAGCGGCTGGGCACCGACGCGCTGCGCTTCGCGTTCGCGCTCCGCGTGCTCAACATCGCGGGCCTCAGCCCCAACCTCGCGTCCTGTGGCCGCTGCGGCGTCGAGGCGCCCGAGGGACGCGCGGCGCTCTTCGATCCCGGCCTCGGCGCCATCGTGTGCCGGAGCTGCGGCGGGGGCCCGTTCAAGATCGGCGGCCGCCTCCGTACCTCCCTCGCCCACGCCTCCACCGGCAGATGGGAGCACGTGGCGGGAGAGGACTGGCTCGAGACCGACCGGGCGGCGGCGCAGCGCGTGCTCGACGCCTTCCTTGAGCGTCACCTCGGGCGCCGGCTGGCGGGCGGAGACGTCCTGTCGCAGGTTCGTGAGGTGAGGCGCAGTTACGATCGGAGCGTGGAAGAATGAGCAGCCCCGAGCCGCTGGAATTGCGCGCCCCCGAAGGCGCGCGGCGCATGGAGATCGACTGGGACGACGGCACCACGTCGGCCTACCGTCACGCGATCCTGCGTGGCTTCTGCCCCTGCGCGCACTGCCAGGGCCACCAGGGCCCCGTGCGCTGGGTGTCAGGCGCCGAGCAGGCCGACCTCGAGCTCTCCCTCATCGAGCCGGTCGGCAATTACGCCCTGCGGCTCGGGTGGGGCGATGGCCACTCGACCGGCATCTACACCTTCCGCTTCCTCAAGGCCCTCGCCGAGGTGGGGGAGACCGACCCAGCCGAGCTGGGCGAGATCCGACTCTCCCGGTGAGGCCTGGCGTCGAATGCTCGACGAGCGGGCTCCGAATTTGCGACACTGACCGCATCCCATGTCCGCCGGAGGTCCCCTGATCGCCCGCATCCTGGTCGTCGAGGACTCCAGCGCGATGCGCGCCTTCGTTCGCGCCGCGCTCGAGGAGGCCGGCGTGGTGCGCGAGGTGATCGAAGCGGCCAGCGGCTTCGAGGCGCTGCGCATCCTGCCCCGGGAGCAGGTCCAGCTCGCGATCGTCGACATCAACATGCCGGACGTGAACGGGCTCGAGCTGATCCGCTTCATGCGCAAGAGCGAGTCCCACAAGGACACCCCGCTCATCGTCATCAGCTCCGAGGCCTCCGAGCGCGACCGTGAGCGCGGGCTGATGCTCGGCGCCAACGCCTACCTGGCCAAGCCCTTCACCGCCGATGCCCTCATCGCACTGGTGCGCGAGCTCGCTGCGGAGGGGGAGGGGGCGTGACGGAAGACGACGACGGCGACAGCGTCCGGAACGAGTTCGTCGCCGAGGCGCAGGAGATCATCGAAGCGCTCTCGCGCGATCTGCTCCTCCTCGACCACGGTCAGAAGGAGGGCCACCCGGATCCCGACCTGATCAACTCGGTCTTCCGAGGGGTGCACACGCTCAAGGGCATCGCCGGCATGTTCGGCTTCGCCGACCTGGGCGAGGTCGCGCACGTGCTCGAGGACCTGCTCGACCAGCTGCGCCTCGGCAAGGTCGATCTGACGCAGGGCGTGCTCGACGTGCTCTTCGAGGGCGTCGAGGTCCTGCAGCGCTTGCTCAGCGGCGGCCCCGACGCGCCCGAGGCCGACCTCGCCGGCTTCCGCGGGGCCGTGCAGGCCGTGATCGGGACCGCGTCGGAGAAGCCGGCCGACTTCGGCCCCTACGATCTCGACACCGGCGTGCTCTCGGTCCTGACCGAGTACGAAGAGCACCGCCTGCGCACCAACATCGAGCAGGGCGTCCCGCTCTACCGGCTGCGGGTCACCTTCTCGCTGACCTCGATCGACAGCGATCTCGAGGAGCTCAAGGCGCGCGCGAAGCCGATCGCGGAGATCATCACCTACCTCCCCTCGATGGAGGGGGGCGACGACGACGCCATCGACCTCGAGGTGCTGCTCGCGAGCCGCGTCGTCATGGACGAGCTGCGCGACGCGCTGGCCGCGGGCGGAGAGGCGCTCCTCGAGCCCGTCTCCCAGCAGAGCCAGAACGCGGCGCGCCTGACCCCGCCTCCGCCGCCGTCGCCCACGCACGAGACGTCACACCCGCCGGCCGTCGTGCCCGAGAGCGCGCCGCCGCCCGTCCCGCAGCGCGAGATGAGCGCCGACTCGCTCGCGCTCCGCTCGGTCACGAAGACCGTGCGCGTCGACATCAGCAAGCTCGACCACCTCATGAACGTGGTCGGCGAGCTGGCCATCGTGCGGAGCAGCGTCGGCAAGATGCTCGACCGGATCCGCGGCGACACGGAGAACCGCGCCCTCGCGGCGGAGCTCCACCGCGTCCACCGCGCCTTCGAGCGCCACCTCGACGATTTGCAGGACGGGATCCTCGATGTCCGCATGGTCCCGCTCGGGCAGACCTTCGATCGCCTCGCTCGCGCGGTCCGGCAGGTCGCGCGCGAGCACGGCAAGGAGGTCCGCCTCCAGGTCAGCGGCGCGGACACCGAGGTCGACAAGCTGATCGTCGAGGAGCTGACCGACCCGCTGCTCCACATCATCCGGAACTCGATCGACCACGGGATCGAGCGCGCCGAGGAGCGCGAGCGCATGGGCAAGCCGACCACGGGCACCCTCGCGCTCAACGCCTACCAGAAGGGCAACCACGTCGTCATCGAGGTGGAGGACGACGGCGCGGGCATGAACGAGGAGGCCATCCTCAAGAGCGCCGTCAAGCGCGGCGCGGTCACCCCGGAGGCGGGCGAGGAGATGGCGCGCCAGGAGAAGCTCGCGCTGATCTTCCTGCCCGGCGTCAGCACCGCCGAGACGGTCACGGATCTCTCCGGGCGCGGCGTCGGCATGGACGTCGTCAAGACCCACATCTCGCGCCTCGGCGGCGTGGTCGACGTGCAGAGCCAGCTGCAGATCGGCACCAAGTTCACGCTCACCCTCCCCATCACGCTCGCGATCATCAGCGCGCTCGTGGTGCGCACGAAGGGCCGGACGTTCTGCATCCCGCTGACCGTGGTGCAAGAAGCATTGATTCTCGATCCCGCCTCGGTGCGGCGCGTGGAGGGCCACGAGGTGATCACCCTGCGCGGCGGCACCCTGCCCATCTGCCGCCTGGAGCAGCACTTCGGGCTCGCCCCGATGGAGAGCGAGGACGACAACGGCAAGGAGTACGTCGTCGTGACCGCGCTCGGCCAGCGGCGCCTCGGCCTCGTCGTCACGGGCCTCGAGGGGCAGCAGGACATCATCATCAAGCCGCTGGGCAAGAGCCTCTCGGACGTCAAGGGCTTCGCGGGCGCGACCGACCTCGGCGATCAACGCGTCGTGCTGGTCGTCGACGCGCCCGCGCTGCTCGAGGAGATCCTGGCCGGACCCGAGATGCGGACCGCGCTCACGCTGGGGGCGCCGTCGTGACGGGCAAGGTCCAGAAGCGGGCCACGCTCGTCCCCTCGGCGCCGCCCAAGGGCCGCGCCCTCAAGCCGTCCCGGGCCAACGAGATCAGCGAGTTCCTCGCCTTCGGGCTCGGGGGCGAGGCGTTCGCGCTGCCCCTCAACACGGTGCGCGAGATCCTCAAGGTGCAGCCGATCACCGAGGTGCCGCGCGCGCGCCCCTACGTGCTCGGCATCCTCTCGGTCCGGGGTCGGATCACCACCGTCATCGATCTGCGTCGCCGGCTGCGCATGGCCGACGCGACCTCGACCAAGCAGTCCCGCATCCTGCTCGTGGACAGCGGGGACGAGATCATCGGCATGCTCGTCGACGAGGTCTACCAGGTCTATCGCCTCCACGAGGACGAGATGGAGATGGCGGCCGTCGTGGCCGGAGATCTCTCCGAGTACGTCTTCGGGATCGGTCGCCCCGGCGGGGGCGCAGACGGCGAGCGAGAGACAGACGACATCCTGATCCTCCTCGACCCCGAGCCGCTCCTGAAGAGGTGAGCATGGTCAATCTCGCGAGACGACGCGGCGATCGCAGCAAGAACCTGGTGGGCTTCACCGTGGGTGACGTGCACTACGCCGTCGACATCCACCGGGTGCGAGAGATCATCACGCCGCTCGAGGTCGTGCCCATCACGCACGCGCCGCCGGCCGTGCTGGGCGTCAGCGATCACCGCGGCGAGGTCGTGCCCATCGTCGACGTGCGGCGTCGCTTCGGCCTGCCCGCCACCCAGCAGACTCGCCGCACCAAGTGGATCGTGGTGGAGCTCGGGGACCGCCTCGCGGGGCTGGTGGTCGACGGCGTCACCGACGTGTTCGGCGCGGGCGAGCCGGACCAGCGCTCGGTGCCGCAGATCGGCGTGGGCGACGCGGCCCGCGGCATCTCCGCCGTCTACATCTACGATGGCAAGCTCGTGTTCGTGCTCGACGTCGATCGGATCGCGGCCGTCACCGAGGTCATCGACATCGAGGCGATGCACGGCCTCATCGAACGGGGGGGCGCGTGAGCGAGCTCGAGGAGGCGATGCGGAGCGACGACCCGGAGGAGCGCCGCCGGGCGACCTCGGCGCTCCCCTCCGCGCCGGACGGGGATCGCGGCGCGCTGCTCATCCGCGCGCTCGGCGACGTCGACTGGCGGGTCCGCAAGGAGGGCGCGCGCGTCGCGGCCAGCGTGGCCGAGGACTGGGGGCTCCTGCCCGAGCTGGTCGACGGGCTCTGCCAGGGCGAGAACGTCGGGCTGCGCAACTCCGCGCTGGAGGTGCTCGAGCGGCTCGGCCCGCGCGCGGCGAACGCGCTGCTGGTGGCCTTGCCCCGGGTGCCCGAGGCGGCGCGCAAGTTCGTCGTCGCCGCGCTCGGCTTCGCGGGCGGCGCGGGCGTCGAGAAGCTCGCGGAGCTGTCGCGCGACGCGGAGCCGAACACCGCGCAGGCCGCCATCGAGGCGCTCGCCCGCGTGGGCGGCGATCGGGCCGAGGAGGCGCTGCGGGGTCACCTCGAGGCGGAGGATCCCGTGCAGCGCCTGGCCGCGCTCGAGGGGCTGGAGCGCTTGCAGGCGCAGGTGTCGCTCGACGCCCTCGCGCCGCTCCTGGGAGACCGACTCGTGCGCCGCCTCGCGCTGCGCATCCTCGGCTACAGCGAGGAGCCCGGCGCGGCCGCGACCTTGCTCGGCGCGCTCGAGGACGGAGGCGCGGCGTCGCTCGAGGCGACGGTCGCGCTGGGGCGCCTGCTCACCCGCGGGGGCCCGGCCGCGCGTGAGATGGCGAAGCTCGCCGAGGGCCTGAGCGAGCCCGTGCGCAAGCACCTGCGGACCGTGGCCCAGAGCGGGCGGGACGAGGCGCGCCGCGCGGCGACGTGGGTGCTGCTGCTGGCGCGCGACGAGCACAGCCTGGGCGCGGCGGCGGAGCTCGCGGCGGACGACCGGCTGCCTCCCGTCGCGCTGGACGTCATCCGTCGCTGGGGCGGCTCCGCGATCCGGCCGCTCGTCGACGCGTCGAGCGAGCTGTCCCCGCGGGGCCGCGCGATCGCGCTCCAGATGGCCAGCGACCTGGCCGCCCGCGCCGAGCCCGCGCCAGACGTCTTGCGGTCGTTGCGCGCCGCGCTCCGGGCGCTCCTGTCCAGCGACGAGGCCACCGTGGTCGCGGCGGGCGCAGAGGCGCTCGGCCGCTGGGCGGAGCCCGAGGACGCCAAGCTGCTGCTCCGCGCCGCGCGCGTGTTCCCCGAGCAGGTGGCTCGCGCGGCCGGCCGCGCCCTCGAGCGGCTCGCGTCCAGCGCTCCCGACGCGGTCGAGGCGGAGCTCTCGTCGGTGCCGCTCGACGGGCAGCTCGGCGCCGCGCTCCTCCCCGCCGTCGCCGCCCTCGGCGGGCAGAGCGCGACGGATCTGCTCCAGGCGACCCTCAACGCGGACGACCCGCGCGCGCGCCGCGCGGCGGTGATGGCCTTGCCGCGGCTGGGCGGCGAGCGCGCGGTCGAGCTGGCCGGGTTCGCTCTCGCCGACGAGGACGTCGACGTGCAGGTGGCGGCGGTCACCGTGCTCGCGCAGCTGAGCAAGAGCGGCGGAGACCTCGGCGTGGCGCCGCTCCGGCTCGCCCTGCGCGCGAGCTTCGAGCCCGTGATCGCGGCCGCCGCGCGCGCGCTCGGTCAGATCCGCGACCGCGCCTCGATCGCCACCATGCGTGAGCTCGTCAGCGAGGGGCGCCCCGGCGTGGCCGTCGCCGCGATGGAGGCGCTGCGCGTGATGGAGGATCCCGCGCTCGACGACCTGCTCGTGGAGGCGCTCGGTCAGGAGGACGAGGAGCTGGTCAAGGAGGCCTTGCGCGCCATCGCGCAGTCCGAGGCGCCGCGCCGCGAGGCCCGCATCGCGCTGGCCCTCGAGCACTCCGCGTGGGACGTGCGTCAGCTCGCCGCCTCGCTGCTCGGGCAGCTCGGGACCGACGAGGCGCGCGCCTCGCTCACGAAGCGGCGCGGCCGTGAGGGAGACAAGGGCGTGCGGGAGTCGATCGACTCCGCGCTGGACGAGCCGCTCGAGCCAGGTGACGACGCGGAGGAGGGCGACTGAGTGTCGATCCTCTTCGACACCGGCCCGCCGCTCCAGCCCGAGGAGTTTCGCCTCCTCCGCGAGCTGATCAACCGGTTCTGCGGCATGACCTTCTCGGACGACGCGCAGTACGTCTTCGAGCGGCGGCTGCGTGATCGCGTGCGCGAGCTCGGCCTCGATGATTACACGCAGTATTACCACCACCTCCTCTACCATCCGAACGCCAAGGCGGAGATGGAGGCGGCGGTCGACGCGCTCGTCACGAACGAGACGTACTTCTTCCGCGAGGACTACCAGCTCCGCGCCTTCCGCTACGAGGTCCTGCCGCAGCTGCGCGAGCAGCTCGAGGCGGAGGGCCGCAAGAGCCTGACGCTCTGGAGCGCCGGCTGCTCCACCGGTGAGGAGGTCTACACGCTGGCCATCCTCGTGGAGGACTCGAAGCTCTTCGAGGGCTGGGACGTGCGCATCTTCGGCAACGACATCTCGCGGCGCGTGCTCGCGGTGGCGCGCCGCGCGACCTACTCCGCGTCGAGCTTCCGCGCGATGCCGCCGGAGTACGAGCAGTACTTTCTCGAGGCGCCGCAGGGGCGGCAGGTCGTCCCGCACATCCGCGGCATGTGCCACTTCGGGCACCTCAACCTCCTCGACCGCGACCGCAGCGCGCTCATCGGTCGCGCGGATGCCGTATTCTGCCGGAACGTGCTCATCTACTTCGACGAGCGCGCGCGGAGCCGGGTCATCGACACCTTCTACGAGCGGCTCTACCCCGGGGGGTATCTCTTCCTCGGCCACAGCGAGTCTCTGTTGAACTCCACCACCGCGTTCGAGCTGGTGCACCTCAGCACCGACATGGTGTACCGCCGACCGCGAACGAAGATCAGCTTCGGCAGGAAGGACGAATCGTCGTGAGAGAGCTCCGCGTTCTGGTCGTCGACGACTCCGCGTTCAATCGGAAGCTCATCGGCGAGATCCTCGAGACCATCGACGGCGTGAAGGTCGTCGGGAAGGCCGCGAACGGAGAAGAAGCGCTCCGCATGCTGGGCGCGATGGAGCCCGATCTCATCACGCTCGACCTCGAGATGCCGAAGATGGACGGCTTCAGCTTCCTGCGCTTCGTCATGGCGCGCCGGCCGACGCCCGTCATCGTCGTCTCGAGCCACTCGGCCAAGCAGAACGTCTTCCGGGCGCTCGAGCTCGGCGCGCTCGACTTCGTGGCCAAGCCCGCCGCCGCGCCAGGCGAGCGCCTCAACGTCATCCGCGAGGAGCTCATCCAGAAGGTGATGATGGTGCGGCAGCTGCAGCCTGCGCGCATCGGGCGCGACGCCGCGCGCTCCACCGTCAGCTCCATCCTCCGCACGGTGCCCAAGGCGGACGAGCGCCCGCTTCCGTCCCAGGACGCGCCCCGGCACCTGCTGGTGATCGCGTCGTCGACCGGCGGCCCGTCCGCGCTCGTCGACATGTTCGCGAGCTTCGACTCCGACCTGCCCGTGGCCGTGCTCGTCGTGCAGCACATGCCCGTCCGCTTCACCCGCACCTTCGCCGAGCGGCTCGACCGGCTCGGAGGGCTCCGCGTCACCGAGGCGGTCGACGGGGATCGCCTGCGCGCGGGCCGCTCGCTCGTCTGCCCGGGCGGTCGCTGCATCGAGGTGGCTCGCGTGCGAGATGGCTTCGCCGTGCGCGTGGTCCCGCCCGACCCCGACGACCGCTACGTGCCCTCGGCCGACCGCGCGCTCACCTCCGCGGCGCGCATCGCCGGCAAGCGCGTCACCGCCGTGGTGATGACCGGCATGGGCGACGACGGGTCCAAGGGCGTCGTCGACGTCAAGCGCGAGCACGGCCGCGTCATCGTGCAGGACCCCGAGGACGCCATCATCGACGGCATGCCCAAGTGCGCCCTCAAGACGGGCGTGGTGGACGAGTCGCTCCCCCTGAAAGTGCTCGGGAATCGCCTCGCCCGGCTCTTCGCCGACTCGTGAGAAATCTGTCGGCGCGGCGCGCCGACCATGTATCATCTGCCGCGTCGGGATAGGCATGTCGGACGAGGAATCGGAGAAGCAGCGCGGGCAGCGGACGAGCGACGTCCCGGTGGATCTCACCCGGGAGCGCGAGACGTTCGTGCGTCAGTTCTTGCGCAAGGGCGTCGAGCTGACCGAGACCGTGCTCGAGGAGAACAAGACCCTCCACGACAAGCTCAACGCCGCGCAGCGCGAGATCGCGATGCTCCGCGCGCAGGTCGCGAGCGACGACGCCATCCGAGACCTGATCAAGAAGATCGACTCCCTCGAGTCCGAGCGGAACAAGCTCCTCGAGAAGTCCACCGAGCTCGAAGAGACCACGCGCCAGAAAGAGACGCGCAACGTCGAGGTGGAGCAGGAGCTGCACGATCTGGCGAACCTCTACATCGCGAGCTCCCACCTCCACTCCACGCTCTCGGTGCGTGGGGTCGTCAAGCACCTGAAGGAGCTGCTCCAGCAGCTCGTCGGGGCCGACATCTACGCCATCTACCTGATGGACGGCGACGGCGAGGTGGCCCACCCGCTCGCGTGTGATGGCATCGAGCTGTCCGCGCTCTCCCCCGTCACCAAGGGCGAGGGCATGGTCGGCGAGGTGCTGATGACCGGCATCGCGAAGGTCAGCGAGCGCTGGGAGAAGGGCGGCACCCTCGAGGCGCCGCTCGCCGCCGTCCCGATCATGGTCCGCGACCAGGCGGTCGGCGCCATCGCGGTGGCCACCGTCTTCGAACAGAAAGAGCAGTGGGCGGCGGTCGACCACGAGCTGTTCAAGCTGCTCGGCAGCCACGCCGCGACCGCGCTCATCGCGGCCAATCTCTTCGCCGACGCCGAGGGCGCGCTCGTCGCGCTCTCGGGGGTGGCCGGACACCTGTCCAAACCTTCAACTTCTCCTTCCTGAGCCCGCCTTCTTTTCCGAGGAGCTTTCGAGAGCACCCATGGCCGACTTCTCATGCCTGGTCGTCGAGGACTCGCCGATGATGCGGCAGCTCTTGGTATTCGCGCTGGCGCGCATCAAGCGCATCGCGGTCACCGAGGCCGAAGATGGCGTGGACGCGCTGCGTAAGCTCGCCAACACGCGCTTCGACCTCGTAGTCACCGATATCAACATGCCGATCATGGACGGCCTGAAGCTCGTCAAGCGCATCCGCTCCGACGACACGCACAAGGACGTCCCGATCATCATCATCACCACCGAGGGCTCGACCGAAGATCGCCAGCGCGCGATGGCCCTCGGCGCCAACGCGTACATCACCAAGCCCATCCAGGCGCCGCAGGTGATCGCGAAGGTGAAGGAGCTGCTCGAGCTCTGACCGAGCGCGCCTCGACGCCGCAGGTGAAGATCTGCGGCATCACGACGCTCGACGACGCGCTCGCCTGCGTGCAGGCGGGCGCGAACGCGTTGGGGCTCAACTTCTGGCCCCGGAGCAAGCGCCGCGTGACCTTCGAGGTCGCCGCGCAGATCGCCCGCGCCGTCGACGTGCGCCTGGTCGCGGTCGTGGTCGACGCGTCCCCCGACGAGCTCGCGCGCATCCGCGCCATCGGCGTCCCGTGGATCCAGCTCCACGGCGCCGAGCCGCCGGCCGCGCTCGAGGCGCTCCTGCCCCACGCCTACAAGGCCCTGCACGTCGAGACCGAGGCCGACGTCGAGCACGCGCTCTCGTGGCCGGGGGACGAGCTGCTGGTCGACGCGCGCACCGCGGAGCTGCCCGGCGGGACCGGCCTGCGGGCCGACTGGCGGCTCGCCGAGCGGGTCGCCGCGCGCCGCCCGACCTGGCTGGCCGGCGGCCTCGACCCCGACAACGTATCAGCCGCCATCGAGGCCGTGGCGCCGATGGGCGTCGACGTGGCGAGCGGCGTCGAGTCCAGCCCGGGCCAGAAGGATCTCGCGAAGGTCGAGGCCTTCGTACGCGCTTGCCGCGGCTCGTGATAAGCCTCTGTCCGTGAGCTCCTCCGCCTCTCCCGCCGGGATGTTCGGCCGCTTCGGCGGTCGCTACGTCGCCGAGACCCTGGTGCCCGCGCTCGACGAGCTCGACGCGGCCTACGCCGAGGCCCGCGCCGATGCTGGCTTCACGGCCCGCCTCGACGCGCTCCTGCGCGACTACGTCGGCCGGCCGACGCCGCTCTATCACGCCGCGCGGCTGAGCGAGGCGGTCGGGGCCGAGGTCTGGCTCAAGCGCGAGGACCTCGCCCACACGGGCGCGCACAAGGTGAACAACACCGTCGGCCAGGTGCTGCTCGCCGAGCGCATGGGCAAGCGCCGGGTCATCGCCGAGACCGGCGCGGGCCAGCACGGCGTCGCCACCGCCACCGCGTGCGCGCTGCTCGGCCTCGAGTGCGAGGTCTTCATGGGCGAGGAGGACGTCCGCCGCCAGGCCCCGAACGTCGAGCGCATGAGGCTGCTCGGGGCGAAGGTCGTCCCCGTCACGAGCGGCTCGCGCACCCTGAAGGACGCCATGAACGAGGCGCTGCGCGACTGGGTCACGCACGTCGAGCACACCTACTACTGCGTCGGCTCCGCCGCGGGACCGCACCCGTATCCCACCATCGTGCGCGACCTGCAGGCCATCATCGGCCAGGAGGCGCGCGCGCAGATGCTCGCGCAGAAGGGCCGGCTGCCCGACGCGGTCGTCGCGTGCGTGGGCGGGGGCAGCAACGCGATCGGCATCTTCCACCCGTTCTACGACGACGAGGGCGTGAAGCTCGTCGGCGTCGAGGCGGCGGGCGAGGGCGTCGACACACCGAAGCACGCCGCGACGATCGGCGGCGGCGCGGAGGGGGTCCTGCACGGCATGCGGACCTTCATCCTCCAGAGCGACGACGGGCAGATCCAGGAGGCGCACTCGGTGAGCGCCGGCCTCGACTACCCGGGCGTCGGCCCCGAGCACGCGTGGCTCGCCGACACCGGGCGCGCCGAGTACATCAGCGTGACCGACGCCGACGCGCTCGCCGCCTTCCACCGCCTCGCGCGCCTCGAGGGCATCCTGCCCGCGCTCGAGACCAGTCACGCCGTCGCCGCGCTCGAGCGCGTGGCGAAGGACGCCGAGCTGATCGTGCTGAACCTCTCGGGCCGCGGCGACAAGGATCTGAATACCGTACTGGAGGCTGGCTGATGTCGCGCATCGCCGACGCGTTCGCCCGCGCGAAGTCCGAGGACCGCGCCGCGCTCGTCATCTATCTCTGCGCCGGGGATCCGAGCCTCGCCCTCACCCCGGACCTCATCGTCGCCGCGGCCGAGTCGGGCGCCGACGTCATCGAGGTCGGCATGCCCTTCAGCGACCCGACCGCGGACGGCCCGACCATCCAGCAGGCCTCCGAGCGCGCGCTGGCGGCCGGCGCGACCCTGCCCGGCGTGCTCGAGGCGGTGAAGGCGGCGCGCGCCCGCACCGACGTCCCGGTGCTGCTCTTCGGCTACTACAACCCCATCCTCCGCTACGGCGAAGACCGCCTGGTGAAGGACGCCAAGGCCGCGGGCGTGGACGGCTTCCTCGTCGTGGATCTCCCGCCCGAGAGCGCCGCGCCGCTCCTGGGTCCGCTGCGCGAGCACGGCCTCGACTTCGTGCCCCTCGTCGCGCCCACCAGCACCCCGCCCCGCATCGCGGCCGCGGCCGAGGTGGCCGGCTCGTTCCTCTACTACGTCTCGATGACGGGCGTGACCGGCAAGAAGGCCGCCAACCTCGAGGACGCCGCCCGCCGCGCGGCCGAGGTCCGGGCCCAGACCGGCAAGCCCGTCGCGGTCGGCTTCGGCATCCAGAGCGCCGAGGACGTCGCCGCCGTCTCCGCCCACGCCGATGGCGCCGTGGTGGGCAGCGCCATCGTGCGCGCCATCCACGCGGCGGAGACCGACGAGGCGCGCGTCGAGGCGGTGCGATCGCTCGTGAGCGAGCTGGCGGGCGGCCTCGCGCGCTGACGGAACGCCGAGACCCGGCGCCCCGAGAAGGGTGCCGGGTCGGCGCGAAGGACCTCTCGGACTAGGGGTGCTGCGAGCGGAGCTCGGTCACGTGAAGGGTCGAGCGGATGTTCTCGCTCGCGCGGTAGGAGCCGACCCAGATGTCGTACTGACCGGCCGGGGGGTTGGAGATGTCGACCGTCGGGTTGAGCCCGCCGTGCGAGTCGTCGTTGCAGTGCCAGCGGCCGGCCGCGTCGTTGATGACGAGCGTCGTGTCGCCCTGCGCCATGGCGTAGAAGCGCAGGAAGCTGGCCGGGTTGTCGTAGCGGACGATGAAGTCGGGCTGGCGGGTCACGAAGCCGCGGCAGCCGGGCGCGAGACCCTGCGTGCTCGCGTCCAGGTTGCCGCCGCTCGTGATCTGCCGCGTGTAGGGGTCGGGCATGAAGCCGCCGCGCAGGCGATGGCTGCCGAAGTTGCTGCTGCTACCACCGATGGCCAGGCCGGCCTGGGCGATGGCGTCGCCGCCGAAGGTGACGGTGGCGAGCGCGAGGGCGGCGGCGGCGATGCCGATGGCGGCGCGGCGCGTGCGGGAAGGGCTGGTGCGGTTGGTGCGAATCATCTTCTTCTCTCCTGGGGTTGGGCTTGGGTGCCTCGGGTGCCCAGAGAAGCTGCGTCGCCTGAGGGCTTCGCGCGATATCAGCCCGATTTCAGGACGCGAGCCGCTATGATTCCGGCGATGAGCGGTGGCGGTTTCAGCTCCTGGTGGCTCCGCGCGGGTGAGGGCTCGGCGCGCAAGATCACGCCCGCTGGCCTGCTGCTCGGCCGCTCCGCCCACTGCGACGTCGTCCTTCCGAGCGAGCGGGCGAGCCGCCGCCAGGCCCTCGTCTACCTCGCGAGCGAGGGCCCGCGCCTCGAGGTGCTCGGCCAGGGCGAGACCCGGGTGGGCGAGCGGGTCGTCGAGCGGAGCGCCGACCTCGCAGACGGCGACGTGATCGGCTTCGAGTCCCTGTCGCTGACCGTCTCGCGCGAAGAGAGCGCGGCCCCGCGCGTCCGCGCCCGCCAGCCCGTCTGGGTCCTGAAGGATCCCGACGGCGGCCTCTTCGGCATGGCCAGCTCGCCCTTCCTCGTCGGCGGCAGCGTCGAGGACGACCTCCGCGTGGCTGGCTGGCCCGACGCGGCGCTCTGCTTCCGGCTCGCCGAGGGCGGCGCGCTCGAGGTCGAGGCGCAGGCGGATGCCACCGTCGACGACACCCCGCTCCCGGCCGGCCAGCGCGCCCGCCCGCGCCGCGGCGCCCGCATCACCCTCGACGGCCGCACCCTCGAGGTCGTCACGGGCGGCGCCTTCGCGAGCGGCAGCACGGCCGCCAGCGGCGACGCGCCCGGCCTCGAGAAGGTCTCGCTCGAGTTCCTCCCCCGCGGCGGCCGGCTCACCCTCGTCCAGGGCGGCGAGGCGCAGACCGTCTACCTCTCCGACCGCCGCTGCGACCTCGTGGCCGTCCTGCTCTCGCCGCCCGAGCCGCAGAAGGCGGGCGACCCCATCGAAGACGACGTCGTGATCGCGCGCGTGTGGGGCAAGCAGCACGCCGACCGCACCAACCTCAACGTGCTCCTCCACCGCGTGCGCAAAGATCTCTCCCGCGTCGGCCTCGACGGCCACGCCCTGCTCGAGCGCACCGAGGGCGGCGGCGCCACCAGGTTTGCCGTGCATGATCGTACCGAGGTGGAGCTGGAATGAGGGTGGAGCTGGAATGAGCGAGGACCCCTCCTCGGTCCCCCTCGCCGCCGCCTTCGCCGAGCGCTACGAGCGCCTCGGCCTCCTGGGGGAGGGCGCCATGGGCGAGGTGCGCCTCTGCCGCGACCGCGTGATCGGCCGCGAGGTCGCCATGAAGGTCATCAAGAGCGTGCGCGTCGACAGCCCACACCGCTGGCGCTTCATCCGCGAGGCCCGCGTGCAGGGCCAGCTCGAGCACCCCGCCATCGTCCCCGTCTACGACCTCGGCGTCAGCCCCGAGGGCCACCCCTTCTTCACCATGAAGCGCCTGCACGGCGAGAGCTTCGGCCAGGTCCTCGAGAAACTCCGCGCCGGAGACCCCGAGGCCCCGACCCGCTGGACGCGCAAACGCATGTTGCGCATGTTCGCCACTGTCTGCCTCGCCGTCGACTTCGCCCACGCCCGCGGCGTCGTGCACCGCGACCTCAAGCCCGACAACCTCATGCTCGGTGAGTACGGCGAGATCTACGTGCTCGACTGGGGCATCGCCAAGCTCCTCGCCGAGGCCGTCCAGAAGAGCGAGGCGCGCCTCCTCGACGCCTCGCGCGCCACGCGCACCGACCAGGGCTCCGTGCTCGGCACCCCCGGCTACATGTCCCCCGAGCAGCTCCGCGGCGAGGTCGCCGCCGTCTCCTCCGCGGCGGATGTCTACTCCCTCGGCGCGCTCCTCTTCGAGCTGTTGACGCTGCGCCCCCTGCACGACCAGGAGCGCATGCAGGACAAGCTCATCTCCGTGCTCCAGACCGACGGCGCGCGCCCGAGCGAGCGCGGCGCCCGCGTGAACCCCGCCCTCGACGCCGCCTGCCGCGAGGCGCTCCGGCTCGACGCCGCCCGCCGCCCCACCGCGCGCGCCCTGCACGACATCGTCGAGGGCTGCCTCGACGCGGGCTGATCAATCTTCGGTCAGCGGGTGCAGCAGCTCGAACGGGTTGGGCAGGGAAGGGCGCTCTCCCTCGGGAGGCGGCGGCGGAGGCGGCGGGCTCTCCTCGTCGCCGTCGGGCGCGGGGCGTGGGGTCGCCCTCGGCGCGCGCGCGGGCCGCTCGCGCGTCTCTGCCGGACGCTCGATCTCGCCAGCCGCGCTGCCCTCCGGAGGTGGAGCGACCGCGGGCTCCATGGCCGGCATCATCGGCGCGACCTCGTCCGGCTCGACCGCTGGCGTCGGCGGGGGCGGCGTCTCCTCCGCGCGCGGGCTCGGCTCCGCGCGAACGCCGCGACCCATCCAGAGCGCGGCGCCGATCGCCGTGACGCCCATCGCGCCGAGCAGCCCGAAGGCCACCAGCCACGGCCAGATCGCGCGGCGTCGAGGCGCGGCCGGCCGCGTGGGGGGAAGGCCAGCGGGGATCGGCCCCGAGACCGGCATCACCGTCGTCGCCGCCTCGAGCGTCGCGGGATCCGTCGCCGCCATGACCGTCGTGGCCGCGCGGGACGACGCCGGGATCTCCACCCGCGGCATCTCGCGGATCGTCACCGCCGCGCTCTGCGCGTCCAGCTCCGCCAGCACCGCGCGCAGCCCCGCCATCAGCGCCGCCGCGTCCGCGGGCCGCTCGCTCGGCTCCTTGCGGAGGCACGACTCCACCAGCGCCATCAGCGCGGGCGGCAAGGTCGGCACCCGCTCCTCGAGCGGCACGTGCGGCGCGGTCAGCACCGCGAGCATGAGCGCGTGCGACGTCGCGCGGAACGGCGGCTCTCCGGCCAGCGCCTCGTAGAGCATCGTGCCGAGCGCCCACACGTCGGCGGGCGGCCCGGCCGACTTCGAGTCCATGAACTGCTCCGGGCTCATGTAGCGCGGCGTGCCGATCGCGGTCCCCGTCTCCGTCACCGACGGACTGTCGTCGCGCCGCACCAGCCCGAAGTCGAGCACGCGCAGCTCCCGGCCTCGCTTCGTCGCGTGCACGAACACGTTGTCGGGCTTCAGATCGCGGTGCACGAAGCCCGCGCCATGCGCCGCGTCGAGCGGCTCGAGCAGCTTCACGAAGAGCTCCAGCAGATCCCGCAGCGACAGCTGCCCGCGCTCGAGCAGCTCCCGGAGCGTCTCCCCCTCGAGCCACTCCATCGCGAGGAACGGCCGCCCCTCCTCGTCGATCGCCGCGTCGAGCACCTCCACGATGCCCGGGTGCTCGATCGACGCGGGCGCCGCCACCTCCCGCGCGAAGCGGGCCCGGGTCGGCTCGTCGTGGGCCATGTGCGCGTGGAGCACCTTCAGCGCCACCACGCGCTGCGTCACGATATGTTGCGCACGGTAGACCGTCCCGTAAGCGCCCGCGCCCACCTCTTCGAGGACGCGGTACCGCTCACCGACCACATCTCCCGGCTCGAAATCACCACGCCGCCTGCGCACCCGCCGAGGTTACCTCAGGAGATGACCAGCCGCCGCCGCTGCGGCCCCCACGTCCCCGGCGTGGCCTCGAAGACCCCCGCCAGCGCGTGCCCGCAAGCCCGGCAGGCCCCGCCCTCGATCTTCCACGCATCGAGCTGGTACCAGTCCCGCCCGATGAGCAGCTCGCCGCAGCCCGCGCAGTACGTCGACTGCCCCGCGCGGTCGTGCACGTTGCCCGTGTACACGTGTTTCAGCCCCGCCTCGAGCGCCTGACGCCGCGCGCGCTGGAGCGTGGCCGGCGGCGTGCCCGGGATGTCGCGCATCTTGAAGTCGGGATGGAACGCCGAGAAGTGCAGCGGCACGTCCCCGCCCAGCTCCTCCGCCACCCACTCGCAGAGCTCGCCGACCTCCTCCTCCGAGTCGTTCATCCCGGGGATGAGCAGCGTGGTGATCTCGAACCAGACGTCGCTCTCGTGCTTCAGCCACTTCAGCGTGTCGAGCACCGGGCCCAGCTCGCTGAACGTGAGCTTCTGATAGAACTCCTCCGTGAACGCCTTCAGGTCGATGTTGGCCGCGTCCACCGCCCCGAAGAAGCGCTCCCGCGCCGCGTCGGTGATGTAGCCCGCCGTCACCGCCACCGACTTGACCCCGCGCTCGCGGCAGGCCGCGGCCGTGTCGATGGCGTACTCGGCGAAGATCACCGGATCGTTGTACGTGAACGCCACCGAGCGGCAGCCCGAGCGGAGCGCCGCCTCCGCGATGGCGTCCGGCGTCGCCTCGTCCATCAGCCGGTCCATCTGCCGCGCCTTGCTGATGTCGTGGTTCTGGCAGAACCTGCAACCCAGGTTGCACCCGGCCGTCCCGAAGCTCAGCACGCTCGTCCCGGGCAAGAAGTGGTTCAGCGGCTTCTTCTCGATCGGGTCGATGCAGAACCCCGACGCGCGCCCATAGCTCGTGAGCACCACCTCGCCGTCCTGCACTCCGCGCACGAAGCAGAAGCCGCGCTGCCCCTCCTTCATCGTGCAGAAGCGCGGACACAGGTCGCACCGCACCCGCCCGCTCTCGAGCGTCGTGAACCACTCCCCCGGCGCCGCGCGCCCCTCCAGCCGTTCCGTCATACTGAACGGAAGTTAAGGCGTTTCGGCCAACGATCAATCGCGACGCGGCCGCACGTTCGGCTTGCCGAGCGACATGCAGGCGGCCTTCGTCACCGCGTCCCGCAGCGCGTCGTCCCCGATCTGAGCCAGCTCGCGCGCCACCCGCGGGGGCAGCTCCGCCGCGTTCAGGGGCACCACCGCGGGCGGCGGCTTCTCGGGCGGCGCGGGCGGATCCGCGAACGGCCCCACGCGGATGCGCAGCCGCTTGATGGCCGGCACCGCCTTCTGCACCGACGCGAGCAGATCTTGCTCGTGGAACGACAGCTCCTGCGCCCACGCCGCGCTCCGCGTGTGCACCACCAGCGTCCCGTACGACAGCTTCACCGGCCGCGCCGCCTGCGCGATCCGCGGCGACACCGTCCGGTCCCACCAGCTGAACGTCCGCAGCAGCGGCTTGTCCTCGGCGCGCCCCGGGTACGTGCGATCGAGCAGATCCGCGATCCGCACCATCGACCCCTGCCGTCGCTTCCGGAACTTCCGCTTCTTCGCCATCGGCCGCCCGAAGCATAGCGCGCCCCGCCCGCCGAGGCCTCGTCCGTGCGACCGGGCACCATTCGCGGGGACGGTCCCGGACAGCGTCGCGCACGGAGCGCCCTTCACTCGAAGCCGTACTTGTCACGGATGCGGCGCCGGGCTTCCGCCCAGTCGATCGCCTCCGTCTCCCCCGCATCGAAGCGGTCGACGCGCTGTCGAACCTCGTCGAGCCACGCGCGCTCCAGGTCGGCAGCCGGCTCGTGTTCGAGGCTCGTCGTCAGCACTTCGACGAGGGCCTCGCTCCGCTCGGCGGGTTTCGTGGGCCTCGAAGCGCGGGACCCGGGGCCTCGCAGAGCGTGACACCGCCCCTCTCGACGCGCGCCAGCGGATCGACGAACGCCGTGCGGCCCCACACGGCGACTTGGCATGAGAAGTGATTGCCTGCCTCCAACCGGAGGTCGAATCGATATGGCACGAGCACTCGAGGGCAGGACGGTCGCGGTCACCGGCACGCTGAAGACGATGAAGCGGGCGGACGCGCACGCGAAGCTCGAGAGGCTCGGCGCGACGGTCGCCAAGTCTCTCTCGAAGAAGGTCGACATCCTGGTCGCCGGGGAGAAGGCCGGCAGCAAGCTGCTCAAGGCCGAGCAGCTCGGCGTGGGCGTGCGCGATGAGGCGTGGCTGGTCGCGCTCGTCGCCGGCGAGACGGGAGAGCCAGAGCCCGCCCCCGCGCTCGCGCCGATCGAGGGGCCGCTCGCCGACTGGGTGGCGCGGCTGGAGGCGCTCGCCGAGCGGCTCCGCAAGGATCCGCGGGTGAACGTGACGTTCCGACTCGGCGAGCCGATCCCTCCCGCCACGTTGGCCCGGATCGAGTCGAGCTGGAAGGTCGACGCCTTCGAGCCGGCCATCCGCAACGTCTACCTGCAAGCAAACGGAGTGTGCCTTCTCTGGATCTCGACGCACCACCCCAACTACGAGCGCGTGAGGAAGCACTGGCGAAAGAGCGACCTGCCCTTCGTCCACGGGGTCTCGCACATGCCCAGCCCCCGCGAGGTCGACGGCTTCGCCGGCGTCTGGTGGGAAGGCCCCGGCCCGCTGCCGGGAGGGACCCCGCCCTGGGGGGCCATCTACCTGCCACCGCTCGAACGGGTCGCGGGCCGCTCGGGCGGCCTCTTCCAAACCAACTTCGACACCGTCCCGAGCGACGAGGAGCGACGCATCGCCGGCAAGACGTGGCGGGGGAGCGACTTCGAGGACGCGCTCCGCGTCTTCGACTACCCGAACGACTTCTGCCCGGCCGCGTGGGTGATGGAGGAGGGGGTCAGCGCGCCCCCCGTCGTGCTCGCCGACGACCACACCAACTGGGCCAGCGGGCGGTACGCGAGCTTCGAGAGCTATATGGAGCACGTGCTCGGCACGCTCGGGACGACCCAGGCGCGCATGGACTGGTTCGATCTGCTCCACCGGGCGACCGACGAGCCCGTCGGCTCCCCGCGCTCGCTCGCGCTCGACGAGCTCCTGCCGCCGTCGGTCGAGCTCGTGCCCGCCGCGGACGGCGCGACGTTCGAGGTGCGCGTGGAGGCGGTCGAGGGTCAGGGCGGTGGAGGCGAAGATCCCCGCGTCGTCGCGCTGGCGAAGCTGATCCCGGGGCACCGGGTGAAGAACGTGGCGAAGGTCCTCGGGCTCGGACCCTACAACCGGAAGAACGAGGCGTTCCTGCCGGAGATCGCGGCCGCGACCGCCGACCCCAAGGCGATCGACGCGAAGACCGCGGCCAAGCTGATGGGCGCCGCGAACCAACGGAAGAAGACCAAGGGGGCCTTCCTCGAGGCCTTCGCGGTGGGCATGGGTGCGGCTGGCGAAGGCGAGACGCTGACCCTGCGCGCCACGACCTGCTTCGACCGCTCGTCGCTCAGCGCCGAGGACCTCGACTGGAGCTTCGGGTCCGAGCACATCGTCAAGGAGTGGCTCGCCGCGCTCGGGCTCGAGGATCCGGAGGGCGCGTGGGTCGCGTGCGAGGTCGCCGAGGCGAAGGGACGCAAGGAGCGCACCGCCAAGGTCGTCGTCACCCTCGCGCGACCGAGCGGTCTCGAGGTCGGCCAGAGCGCGCGCTCGAGCGTGGTCCCCATCGGCTTCCGGGAGCTCGGGACGCAGATCGTCCGCTCGATCCGGTGAGCGAGCCGGCCATCGTCACCCCGACCCCAGTCCTCTACCGTCCCCCATCCGCATGAGCGCCACCCAACGAGTCCAGGTCCTGTCGCGCGACACTGACGCCGTCACGCTGCGCGTCTTCGTCATCCACCCCGACGAGGGCGACCTCGTCCCCGATCGCTCGACCGCGCTCCAGTGGCTCGTGGCGGCGCTCCCGGCGGCGGCATGGAGCCTCGGCGAGAGCGCGCGCCCCAGCGAGGAGGGGCCGGCGCTCGCGCGGCTCCTGCGCGAGGCGCGGATCGAGACCTTCGCCCAGCTCGCGTGGTGGCTGCTCGAGAACGAGCGGCGCGTGGTCGACGTCGAGCTCCTCGCGGAGCGCAACGTCGACGCGGTCGACGAGGACGGCGCGTGGGTCATCGATCTCTCGCGGCCCGAGACGCTCCCTCAGGCCGACGTGCGGGTCCGCGTCGGCGCGGCCTCCTTGCTCGACCATGTCGACCCCGGCGCCCAGTGGGAGTGCGCGCCCTTCCCGCCGCTGTCCGCGAACCCCGAGGCCCCGCCGCCGCGGCCCTCCGCGCCCGCGCCGGAGCGCTTGGGTCTTCGAGCGACGTTGGAGGCCCACTCGGGCGAGACCCTCGATCTCGGCTGGCAGCTCCGGTGGGAGAAGGGAGACGCGGAGCGGCTCGCCGAGTGGCCGGGGCTCGAGGAGATCACGCACCTCTGCCTCCGCCGTCCGATCGGCGACGAAGGCGCCGAAGCGCTCGCCGCGTCCCCGCACGCGCGGGGTGTGCGCCGGCTCGCGTTGGAGGCCGTCGGGCTGGGCGGGTCGGGGCTCGGCGCGATCGCGCGCAGCCCGGCCTGGCCGGAGCTCCGCGAGCTCGCCCTGGCCGAGGACGCGCTCGGCGAGGCCGTCCTCCGAGTGCGCGGGACGCCGCTCTGGGGGCGCCTGACGGCGCTGGAGCTCTCGTGCATCGAGCTGCGGGACCAAGATGCGCTGGGGCTGCTCGACGACCCGCCTCCCGCGCTGCGCGCGCTGACGCTGAACAGCAACGGGCTGCGGGACCCGGCCGTGATCGAGGCGGCGCTCCGGATCCCGAACCTCGAGGCGCTCGACCTCGGGGGGGAGGACTTCGACGAGAGCGCGCTGCTCCTGCTCTTCGCGGCCGACGCGCGCCCGCTCGCCCGCCTGGGGCTGGCCGGGACGGCGCTCTCGAGCCGGGGCTCGACGCGTCTCTCGTCGTCCCCGCACTGGCGCCGGCTGCGCGCGCTGGATCTGACGAACACGGCCCTCTCGGACACCGACCTCGCGACCCTCGTCAACGGCCCGGTGGCCCCCGAGCTCGAGGAGCTCCGGCTCTACAACCTCCCCCTCGGGCTCGGCACGCTGAGCCGGCTCGTCGCCTCGGCGTCCCTGCCCGCGCTCCGACGGATCCGGCTGGGATCCAACGGCTTCGATCCCTCGGACGCCGGTCACCTCGGGGACGGGGTCGAGCTCTCGTTCGATCCCTGAGCGGCGCCCGCACCCCGCATCCTCGAACATCTCGGCCTCCCGCGGCGCGCGTCTGCGCCACCCCCGCGCGCGCGCCGCCCGCTCAGGACGGCGCCTTCCGTCCCGGTGCTCCCCTACCAAGCCCTGATACGATAGAGCGGCGTGGGCCTCACTCCGAGGTAAACCACGTAGGTCCCGCCTCCTTTCTCAGGGAAGGTCACGGCTTCGCGACAGTCCGGAAGCCACGCGGTTCGTTGAGAGTCAGGGTAGGCTCCGCGGTCAACCGACCCGCTAGTGGTGCGGTCGCGGGCAAGAACCATGAGAGGCGTTGATGGGCAAAGGCCGCGCTGTTGTGTACTTCCACGGGGGTCAGTGGAGTGGCTGTCGATCTCCGACACGGGAGGAGTTGGAGTATTCGGAGAAGACACTCCAACAGCGCTTCCCGCGCACGGTTCGTCAACTCTTTCAACAATGCGCCCTAGGGCGGCCGGCGAAGTCTCTCTTCGTCTCGGACAAGTATGACGCTGAGGTGGCGGTCGGCTACGTTCTCGATGTCGGAAGGCCGTCAGGAGACGTTACTACCGTCGTTGAGGCATGGGAGCACATCTTGCGCAATGCGGAGCACAAGGGGGACGCAGCAGAGCCCTCGCTGCTGCCATTCGCTATCGACTACGGGCATGCGAACTACTTTTGTCTCGATAGTGTGGGTCGGGTCGTCTACCGTGTCCTGGATGAGGAGGCTGGCAGAGGCCGGAAGGTGGTGGCGGATTCCATCGAGGAGTTCATCGACGGTCTCGAGGAGCTGAGCTTCTGAGGTCTCTGCGCCTCCGCGCTCCGCCTCCCGCGCTTTCAGTCCCTCGCTCGGCCCTCCCTCCGCGCTTCGCCCTTTTCCGTCCCGGGTGCTCCCCTGCCCAGCACCTCGCCTTGCGTGTTCCACGCAGCGTGACCAGCCGCTTTGCCGTCTCGTCACCGCCGGTCTGCACCCGCGTCGATTCCTTGCGCGTCACCGACATGAGTCGCCCGCCAGGATGCCGCGCTGCGCTTTCCGCCGGGCTGCGCTTTCCGCCGCGCTGCCGCTCGTCGCGCGGAGCGGCGCTCGGTCGACGTCGCGCGGCGGCTGGGGCTTCGGCGTGTCAGTCCCGCTCTGGAGACTTCTCGGAGTCGCCGCCCTGGTTGGTAGAGACGCCCTCTCGACGCGCGAGGGCGCGGACGGCAGCGTCTACGGCCACACCACGCCGTACTACGACGAGTTCGGCCGGCTCGTGCTCTCGGAGACCAGCGCCACCCTGCCGGCGAGCCACCCCACGGGCTACGAGTTCGGCGGCGACAGCAACGGCGCCCAGGCCTTCACCCAGGGCAGCCAGGTCGTCGAGTCCTCGAGCTCCTACGACGCCTGGGGCAACGCCGAGGCGAGCTGCGCGGGGGCCAACCTCGCCAGCGGCACGTCCGGCTGCCTCCGCTACGGCGAGGTCGACTACGACACCGACTACGACATGTTCCCCACCACGGAGCGCATCGCGCGCGACGGCACGGGGGGCGCGTTCACCTACCTCGAGACCAGCGGCATCTGGGACCGCGGCCTGGGCGTCCTGACCTCGATGGCGGACCCCACGGGCGAGTCGACGAGCGTCGGCTACGACGGCTTCGGCCGGCTCACCCAGGTCACCCCGCCGCCCGCCGAGAGCTGCAGCGCCATGCCCGTGCAGCGCTTCGTCTACGACCTCGCGCCGGGCGGCGCGCCGATCAGCGTGGTGACGACCTACGCGGAGCAAGACTGCGCGGCCATCGGCGCCGACCAGATCGAGGCCCGCACCTACGTCGACGGCCTCGGCCGCACGCGGGCCTCGCTCTCGCCCGCCTCCGCGGCAGACCCCGGCGCGTGGATCCAGTCGGGCATCACCATCCTGAACCAGCGCGGCACCGTGAAGCGGGCGTATCAGCCCGAGTGGGTGATGGAGAGCGACCCCTCCATCGCGCGGGCCCTGCGCATCCCGTCCACCCCCTACGAGTGGGCCGGCTACGACAGCTTCGACCGCCCTCGCTGCGCCACGAGCGCGTGCGGCCAGATGAGCTGCACCACGTACCACGCGTTGACCGTCGACGAGTGCGACCACCTCGACATGTCGAGCGACCCGCTGCACGCGGGCACCTGCACCACCACGCGCACCGACGGCCACGGCCGCACCGTCGACCAGGTGCTCCGCAACCGGCAGGTCCCCCACGGCCCCATCGAGTACTACCGCCTCTGGAGCGACTACCGCGCCGACGGCGCAGTCACCCTGCTGACCCGCGCGGAGACCACCACCGACGGCCTGCGCAGCGCCGCCCCCGTCGTGGCCGGCCACCAGGTGCAGCGCACCTTCACCTACGACAGCGTCGGCCGACGCATCGGCACCACCGACCCCGACAGCGACTCGCTCGACGCCGCGTGCACCAGCCGCAACTGCACCTGGCGCTACCTCTTCAGCGAGGTCGGCGACCTAATCGCGGTGCGCGACCCGCGCGGCTGCGGCCAGAACTTCTACTACGACCGCCTCGGCCGCCTCATCGGCGAGGACTACGTCGAGTGCGGCGAGTCGCAGGGCTCGGCCGAGATCAGCGCCGAGACCGTGCCCGCCACCGCGGTGGCCATGGAGGAGCTCGGCGCCGCGCGCACCGTAGACGTCCGCTACCACTACGAGACCGCGCCCGGCTGGGCCGGCTACACGCAGGTCACCGCGAACCCGAGCCGCTACCGGGGTCGCCTCGTGGCGGTGGCCGACCGTGGGCAGCGCAGCGCAATGGCCTACGACCGGCGCGGCAACGCCACCTGGTCCGTGCGCGAGATGGCGGTGATCCCCGACGCCGGCTCCACCACCGTCATCAACGCCGACCCCGGCGACGGCATGCCGCCCACCGTGAGCGACACGCCCGCCGCGCCGACCACGCGCGAGTACGACACTGCGCACCCCTACGTCCGCACGGCGTCGTTCGACCACGCGGGGCGGCCCACCAGCATGACGCTCCCGTCCGACCCGGACTGGACGGGGACGGGGCTGGCGCCGGAGATCGGCGGCACCATCGCGTACGACGAGCGCGGCCTGCCCAGCAAGGTGGAGCTCACGGTCGACAACGCACCGCGCACCATCGTCGAGTCGATTCGCTACTCGGAGCACGGCCTCGTCGAGCGCGTCCAGTACGGGGACGACGACGGCCGCATGCCGACCGTCAGCACCACCACGTACGACGCGTGCCTTCGCCCGCGCGAGTTCGAGACCAACCGCGCGCCGACCGCGGGCACCGGCACCGACCTCGCGCTGGTGACCACGCCGATGCACCAGCGGCTGACGTGGGACGAGGCGAACAACCTCGTGCGCATCGAGGACCTGCGCGACGCGAGCGAGTGGCCCGACGGGTACCGCCCGCAGACCGTCGACGTCTTCCACGACGCGCTCTACCGCGTGGTCAACGCGCACTACACCTACGCGGGCGGGATCGCGGGCGGCGACCAGTCGAGCAACTGGCGCAGCGACATGGCGACGCACCGGGCGGACGACCCGATGCGCACCACGCCCGCGCCGATGGCCGCGGCGCTGCCGCCCGAGCGCGTGCGGAGCCTGACGTGGCAATACGACTGGCTCGGCAACATGCAGGAGTGGACCGACGACGCGCACGCGTTCTACGAGCGGTCCCTCGGCGACATCGAGAACGGCGCCGACCGCGCCGCGCACGAGCGCCCCGCCGCGCTGCACCTCGCGACCGACATCCGGCAGTCGAGCCAGCCGCCCGTCAGCATCGACGTCGGCGAGGACCGCGGCGGCTGGGTCGAGCTGACCTACGGGCAGAGCGGCAACGTCGTCGAGATGACGGTGCACGGCCAGTGCCGCGACCCCAGCGCGAGCTCGGCCTGCTGGGACGACCTCGACCTCGAGGGCAGCGCGCGGGCGAGCCACCTGCGGGCGAGCTGCTTCTGCGCGACCGAGCAGCACTACGCCTACCGCTGGGACGAGCTGAACCGGCTCGCGGAGGCGCGCCGCTACGACCGCATGGGCGGGTCCACCGGGAGCTGGGTCGCCGCCGTGCGACAGCGGTATCGGTACGACTCCGCCAACCGGCGCACCGTCAAGCAGACGCTCGACGTGCGCGTGGGCGAGGCGGACCCGGAGCGGGTCGCGCTCTACGTGTACCCCGGCGACTTCGAGCGGCGCGGTCTCGTGCGCGGCGCGTTCGGGGACGAGTACGAGGCGTCGACGGGGCTCGACACGGAGACGCAGTACCTCGTCGGCGGGGCGCGCGTGGTGTGGAAGACGCGGGCTGGCGTGGCGGGGCTGGACGCGGACCAGCGGGTCACCGTGCCGCTGACTGACCTGATCCAGACGACCGCGGCCGTGCTGGACCTGGAGAGCGGCGAGCTGCTCGAGGCGTCGACGTACTACCCGAACGGGGCGCGCGAGACGTACCGGGTGCAGGGGCTGGAGGGGATCGCGCCGGAGGCGAGCGGGTTCACCGGGAAGGAGGCGGACGAGGAGGTCGGGCTCGTTTACTTCGGGGAGCGGTATCTCATCCCGCGGGTGGGTCGGTGGGCGAGCCCGGATCCGTTGCATGTGCATGCGGTGGGGGGCGGGGAGGCGCTGAACTCGTATCACTACGTCGGAGGCAACCTCCTCGTGGCGCGAGACCCGCTAGGACTGGATCTCATATTCAACCACCGAGTCTCGGAACGCAGGGACGTGACTGGTATGTCCCACAGTCCCCGAGTGAGAGAGCTGTTGGCGGAATCTACTGAGGAGCTGGGTCGACAAATGTCTGGGCAACTGGAAACATACTTGGGCATTCGCACCGAGTGGCGTGATGGAGACGGGCGGGAGATCGGCCGCTTGACGCTTGTGGAGGACGATTCGCTCCGGGCTGCAGCTCGATCCGCGGTATGGAATAGAGCTTTCGGCAACGCCGCGGCCGGCGACGAAGAGGCGACAAGCCGGGCGCAAGCAGCCGTGGAGGTGTTCGACCGCGTGCGGCAGTTCTATGTGGATACGCTTCAGCCCGGAGGAGATGAAGAACAAACAGTCATCGTATCGTCTCGGTTGTCTGGAAGCACAGCGCACAACAATGGGTTCACGTGGGATGACGGCCTCTACTTTTTGAACCCCCTCGCCTTCACTCGCGGCACTTACTCGGGTGATGCGCAGCAGGCTATGGGGCTCATGTTCCTATATCTACACGAATACGACCATGACACGAGCAACATCACTTGGGCGCTTCCGGATACCGTACAAGCCGTTCTGGGGGTCGGGTGCTTCAGTGCAGCGATAGGATGTCCGAGTCGGCCCTTGTTTGGTGAAGGCCGTGGCTCTGCTACGGAAGAGGGGGCGGCGATGGGTGATGTCAATACTATCCGCTCGATCCTCGGAGTTCCCACTCGTGACAACTACGAGTTCAATCGATCGGGAGAGGTTGGGTTCAGTGCTCCCGATGGCTCTAGTGCGGGTGCCTACTCACCGCCCTCGGCTGCGAGGATGGAGCTGCGCGATGCCCCCCTATACGATCCCCCGTGACGTTGCAGTCAAGATGTGTAAGGTTTACAAGCGATGACAAGGCCGAGTCTCACCTGGCCGAAGGTCGTGGCCGCCTCCATCGGACTCGCTGCCGTAGGCTTAGCGGTCTATCTCGTGTCCCCCGCCATTCGAGTCTTCTTCAACTCGGAGTCCCCGTACTCAAATCGTGTTGTCGTTCGCTCTATGGCCTCAGAACTCTGTCGCTATCAGCCTGCTGCAAGTACAGACGCTATGTCCGGGTCTTGTCGTCGAGCCCAGCTGGATGTGCAGTACATGGATCAGGCAAGTGGGTGTGCACTCGAGTGGTATCTCCACATGAGCTGCGTACTAGATCATGCCAGGCAGAATGGGTCATTGCGCGGCAGTGAGAGCGTCTGCGGCCACCAGCTGGTTCGGTTGGGGCAGTGCCGTTCGAGTTGGTGGTCAAAGTTTGGCTTCTAGCTCACGCGCGCTCTGCGCTTTCCGTCTCCGACGCGCTCTGCGCTTTCCGTCCCCCCGCGCTCTGCGCTTTCCGTCCCGGGTGCTCCCCTGCCCAGCCACTCTCCGCGCTCTGCGCTTTCCGTCCCGGGTGCTCCCCTGCCCAGCCCCTCCCGCCGTCGGCGCGGCGACGGATCAGCGAGAATTCGGCGGCTGCCCCCGCCACCCGCCCGCAGTTCAGCAGCTCTCCTCGGCCAAATGCCGTGG
>JAVJQK010000083.1 GCA_040218145.1 Sandaracinaceae bacterium
CCCGCTCCCGCTCCCGCTCCCGCTCCCGCTCCCGCTCCCGCTCCCGCTCCCGCTCCCGCTCCCGCTCCCGCTCCCGCTCCCGCTCCCGCTCCCGCTCCCGCTCCCGCTCCCGCTCCCGCTCCCGCTCCCGCTCCCGATCTCGTGCCGACTCCCGTGCGCTCCCGCGCCGACTCCCGTGCGCTCCCGCGCCGACTCCCGTGCGCTCCCGTGCCCGCTCCCTTTCGCGAGAGCGAGAGGCGACAGCGACAGCGGAGAGCGATATCGAGGAGCGACGCCGAGTCCGTCGCCGACGGGCGTTCGGTACGACCCGAGCTCAGCGGCAAAGGGACCGTTTCCGTATCGAGGAGCGACGCCGAGCCCGTCGCCGACGGGCGTTCGGTACGACCCGAGCTCAGCGGCAAAGGGACCGTTTCCGTGCCTCCCGCGCGGCCCCGCGAGTCAGTCGCTATGCGCGATAGTCGCTGACGTCGATGTCGTAGCGCTTGAGCCAGCGGTGGATCTGCATGCGCTCTTTGCCGAGCTCGCGGCCGACGGCGGCGATGTTGCCTCGGTGTCGGCTGAGCAGCTCGCGCAGCTCGGCCTCGGAGGGCGTCCCACCGCCGCCGCGCGCTGGGGCCGCGGCCTGCGGGGGGAGCGACGGCGCGCTGGGCCCGCGCTTCTCGCCGTGGCCCTGGAGACACTGCCGCACCGGCTCGGGAAGGTGGACGAGGTCCAGCTCCGGGCGGCCCTCCGAGAGCGCGACCGAGAGCTTCACCGCGCTCTCCAGCTCGCGCACGTTGTATGGCCAGCCGTAGTGGGCCAGGCCGACCATGTAAGGGAGCGAGACCGTCGCGTCGGCGCGGCCCGACTTGGTCAGGAAGTGCCGGACGAGGGGATGCAGATCCTCGCGCCGCTCGCGCAAGGGCGGGAGATGCGCGGTGAACTCCCGCAGCCGGGCGAAGAGGTCGCCGCGGAAGCTCCCGCTCGAGACGAGCTCCTCGAGGTTGCGGTGCGTGGCGCAGACGACGCGCACGTCGACCGGCTCGGGCACGGTCGCGCCGACCGGCAGGACCTGCCGCTCCTGGAGCACGCGGAGCAGCTTCGCCTGGGCCTCCGAGGGCATGTCGCCGATCTCGTCGAGGAAGAGCGTGCCCCGGTGCGCCGCCTTCACGAGGCCGGGCTTGTCGGTCGACGCGCCCGTGAACGCGCCCTTGCGGTAGCCGAACAGCTCGCTCTCGATCAGGTTGGCGGGCAGCGCGGCGCAGTTGATGGCCTGGAAGGCGCCGCCGCGCCCCGACGCGAGGTGGACGGTCTTGGCCACCAGCTCCTTGCCGGTGCCGCTCTCCCCGGTGACGATCACCGAGAGCTGTGTCCGGGCGACCTTGGCCACCCGCTCGAGCAGCTGATCGACCTGGAACCCGCCCACGAGGGGGCACTCCGGGAGGCCGTGTCGGATGGGGCGCGCGGACTCCACGATGCTGCCGTCGACGCGGTACGCGCCGTAGCCGTAGATGCCCCGGTCGGCGAAGCGGACGAGGGTGTCGCCGATGCGGACGACGTCGTGCGGCTCGAGCAGGTGCGCGGCGATGCGTTTGCCGTTGACCAGGATGCCGTTGGTGGAGCCGTTGTCGACGATCCAGCACCCGTCGGGGCGACGCTCGACCCGCCCGTGATAGCGCGAGACAGCCGCCTCGGGGATGCACAAGAGGTTGTCGGGCTCGCGGCCGAAGCTGGTCACCTCCGACGCGAAGGGGACCGCGCTCGGGAGCTGCCGGTGGAGGCGCGAGTAGATGAGCACGAACCCGGGGGTCGGATCCTTGGTCGCCTCGATGGCCGGGATGGCCTCGATCGAGGCCGTGGTCCATCCGTCTTGGCCGCTGCTCATCGGCGCAAAACGGTAACCCGGACGCGGCCCGAAATCACGTGGGCTTTTCATCCCTGGCGGGGCAGGGCAGGGTAGCCCGATGTGGACGCGGCGGACCTGCCTGGCGTGGGCCTTGGTCGCGGCAGGCTGTGGCGCGGCGTCTCCCGGGACGGGCGCTCCGCCCGTGACGGCCGACGGCGCGAGCGTGCGCTCGGAGGTGCAGGCCGAGTCGACCCGCCGCGGGTCCGCATCCACGCGGCCGTCGGACACGCCGCTCACCTTCGACGAGCGGGTCCAGCGGGCGCGAGAGGCCCACGGTGACGCGCTGGTCGCCGCGCGCGTCGGCGGCGTGGACGGGGCGCACCTCGTGCTCGAGGCGTCGCGATGCTACCGCCTGGAGATCCTCGGCGACGGCCGCGTGCACGCGTCGCTCCACGACGAGCATGGTCACCTCGTCGCCGACGGCGGAGGCGCGCGCGTGCGTCTCGGCCCGCTCTGCCCGCGGTGGACGGGCTCGTTCGAGCTCGAGGTCACCGGCGCCACGCGCGCCGCGCTGCTGCTCTCGCGCGCAGACCCGCGCCCGGACTGAAGCCCCGGTCAGCCTTCGGCTTCGAGGGAGCCGTTGCCGACCACGCGCTCGATGACCTGGTGGAGATCCTCGAGCTCGAACGGCTTGCGGAGCACCGCGTCGGGGTCGCCCGTGGCGCCCAGCTCCACGTCGGCCGAGCCGCTGAGGAGCACCGCGCGCTGGACGCGCTCGTCCGCCCGCAGCGCGCCGATGAGCTCGTCGCCGCGGCCGTCGCCGAGGTTCAGGTCCACCAGCGCCAGGTCGAACGGGCCCTCGAGGGCGATCGCGCTCTCGTAGCCGTCGGCGTCGGTGACCTGCGCGCCCTGGATCTCCAGCGCCGTGCGCATCATCGAGCGCATCCCCGCGTCGTCGTCCACCACGAGCACGCGCAGGTTCACCATCACGGGCTTCGGGTGCACGCCGCTGGAGGCGGTCGAGACCCGGGGCGGTCGCATCGACAGGTTCGCCGCGCCCGCGAGCGGGAGCCACACGTCGAACCGGGTGCCGCGGCCCTCCCGCGTGAACACCTCCAGGCGTCCGCCCGCCTCGTGCACCGTGTCGCGCACGAGCGCGAGGCCGAGCCCGGTCCCGGAGCGCTTGGTCGTGAAGTACCGGTCGAAGGCCTGGGCGAGGGTCTCCTTCGCCATGCCCGGGCCGTCGTCCGCGACCGTGAGCACGAAGCGCTCTCCCCGCCGGTCGACCTCCACCCGGATGGTGCCGCCCTCGTCGAGGGCTTCGAACGCGTTCCGGACCAGGTTGCTCACCACGAGGCGGAGCGCGGCCGGGGGCGCGGTGCCGATCACGTTGGCCGAGAGATCCGTCTCGAGCGTGATCGAGGCCTCCTCGAGCTCCGGGCGCAAGGTCTCGAGGACCTCGTGGATCACCGCGCCGACGTCGGTGTCGTCGGGCCGGCTCGGGAGCACGTGTCCGTCCGCGTCGCGCATCGTGCGGAGCAGGCCACGCGCGGTGTCGAGCGCGCCCCGGGCGCTCCGCTGGACGACGTCGAGCGCCTCGCGCGTCCGGTCGGGGAGGGGGCCGCCCGTCGAGGCCATGCGTGTCCAGCCAGCGATGGCGGTCAGCGCGTTGGCCAGCTCGTGCGTGACGCCGGCGGCCATGTCTGCGGCGGCGGCGCGCCGGACCAGCGCGCCGTCCCCCACGTCGGGCGCGAGCATGACCCGGACGCCCGTCGGCGCGGGCCACGCGAAGACGGTTCGATCGGCGAGCCGCTCGGATCCGGGCGCGCCGGCCTGCGCGCGGTCCAGGAGCGCCACCAGCGCGGGGGGCGGCTCCTCGAGCTGGAGCATCGCGGTGACTGCATCGGTCAGGCCGAGGCCCTGTACATCCCCGACCCCCGCCAGCACGCGCACCTCGCCCCCGGGAGGCCCTTCCAAGAGGGCGAACCCGAGCTCCTGAGCGATCCAGGAGAGAGGCTCTGATGAGACTGGAACCATGCGTCTCCGCAGGAATAGTATCCCCTTCCTCCGAAACTTGTCGAGCACTCTTGCCTCGCACCCCCGTGAGCAGTCACACGGGAAATGGTTCGACCACACGCGGTCGCCTGTACGATCGCTTCACTTTCCACCCGGGAGCGTCCGCTCCCCCTGCACAGGATCCTCATGCAGCACCGCATCTCACTCCTCTGCTTCGTGCTGATGATCGGCTGCGCGCAGGGTGGTGGCGGGGGAGACGCAGGCCTCCCCGGCAACGACACGGGCACCGTCACTCCCGACTCCGGGCCCGGTGGCGGCGATTGCCCGATGACGTGCCCCGCGGGGACGATCTGCAGGGGCACGAGCTGCGTGGCGCGGTGCGATCCCGACGGGGCATGCGAGGGCGGGCGGACCTGCTGCGAAGGCGCGTGCGTGAACTTCGACAACAGCCTCACCGACTGCGGAGGGTGCGGGATGGAGTGCGGCCTGCGCGGCAACGTCTGCTCGAGCGGAGCGTGCCTCTGCGGCACGGAGAGCGAGTGCACGCCGCCCGAGATCTGCTGCGGCGGCGGGTGCGTCGAGGTGCTGAGCAACGCGGAGAACTGCGGCGGCTGCGGCATGCGCTGCGCGGCCGGCGAGCTGTGCGAGGAGGGCGTGTGCGTGATGCCCCCCTGCTCGCCCGCGTGTGAGGGTGAAGAGGTCTGCATGGACAGCGAGTGCCGCTGCGGGGCGGGCCCGAGCTGCACGACCGGCGCCTGCTGCGGCGGCGGCTGCGTCGACACGCAGACCGACGCGTCGAACTGCGGCTTCTGCGGCAACGCGTGCGGGGCGGGCGAGGTCTGCCTGGCCGGCGGCTGCACCACGGACGTGCCGTGTGAGCCGGCCTGCGGGCCCGGGGAGACCTGCTCGGCCGGGACGTGTCGCTGCGGCGGGAGCGCACCGTGCGGGGGTGGGCAGCGCTGCTGCGACGGAGTCTGCGCGACCCTCGGGAGCGACGTCGGCAACTGCGGCGCGTGCGGGCGCACGTGCTCGGGGAGCGAGTCCTGCTGCTCCGGCGCCTGCGTGAACACGAACACGAGCGAGGATCACTGCGGCGGCTGCGGCCGGGCGTGCGACTCCGACGTGGCCGATGGCTGCGACATGGGCAGCTGCACGTGCAACGGCGGGCCCGTGTGTGCACCTTCGGGGCCGTGCCAGTGTCTGCCGCCGCCGTTCAGCGGTTGCAGCGGCTTCTGCATCTGAGGCTCACCATGAACAGACCCGAGCTCTCCCGCCCGCCGATCACCGGCGAGGCGCAGTCCTTCTTCGCCGTCGAGTACGAGCCCGCCACCGGCGAGGTCGTCATGCTCGATCAGCGGCTCCTCCCGGGACAGGTCGTCTATCACCGCTACACCAAGCCGGACGAAGTGGCGGCGGGGATCCGCGACATGGTGGTGCGCGGGGCGCCGGCCATCGGGATCAGCGCGGCGTACGCCCTGGCACAGCTCGCGCGCAACGAGCGGGGCGACGCGAAGATGTTCCTCGTCGTGAACGGCGTGGCCTCGCGCAAGCTCAACGAGACCCGGCCGACCGCGGTGAACCTCGCGTGGGCCATCGCGCGCATGAGCAAGCGCGCGGCCGAGGTCGCCGCGCTCCACCCCGACGAGCGCGCGGCGGCGATGCAGGCCGAGGCGGAGGCGATCCACCGCGAGGACGTCAAGGCGTGCAAGGAGATGGGCGCGCTCGGCGCGAAGGACGTGCCCGACGGGGCGACGATCCTGACCCACTGCAACGCGGGCGCGCTCGCCACCGGAGGCTACGGGACGGCGCTCGGGGTGATCCGCGCGGCGCACGAGGCGGGCAAGTCCATTCGCGTGCTCGCGAGCGAGACGCGGCCGTATCTGCAGGGCGCGCGGCTGACCTCGTGGGAGCTCCACACCGACGGGATCCCGGTCGAGGTGATCACCGACAACATGGCGGGTCACTTCTTCCAGAAGGGGGAGATCGACTTCGTGGTGGTGGGCAGCGATCGCGTCTGCGCCAACGGAGACGTGGCGAACAAGATCGGCACCTACACCCACGCGGTGATGGCCGACGCGCACTCCGTGCCGTTCACGGTCGCGGCGCCGTGGAGCACGGTGGACCTGCGGTGCGCGGAGGGCGCGCAGGTGCCCATCGAGCAGCGATCGCGCGAGGAGGTCGCCCGGGTGGGCGAGCGGGTGCTGGTCGCGGATGGGATCGGGTGCCGCCATCCGGCCTTCGACGTCACACCGGCCCGGCTCGTGGGGGCGCTCTACACCGAGCGCGGGGCGGTGCGGCCTCGTGACGGCGAGACACCGGGCGCGTTGATCTCCCGGGAATGACGGCGGCGCGCGCTCCGGTATGGTGCGCACATGCTCCATCCTCGGCGGGTCGCTCCTCGAACGTGCTCGGTCGCTGCGGGCTCCGCGCGACCACGGCGGAGAGGCGCGCGCGATCAGTGCGGGCGCGCGCTGATGGTCGGGCTGATCGTGCTCTGGGGATGCGGGGCGGACTCGGAGGCTTCGGGGGGAGCGGTGTCGGCTCGGGGAGCGGGGGCGGGAACCGGGTCGGGCACGGGCGTGGGGACGGGCGCGGGGACGGGGACGGGGACGGGGACGGGGACGGGCGCGGGGACGGGGACGGGGACGGGGACGGGGACGGGGACGGGGACGGGCACGGGCGCAGGCGCGCCCGGGATCATCGCGATCGACACGCACGTGGACACCACGCAGCGGATGCTCGACGCGGATGACGACATCGGGGGGACGCTGCCGGGCGGGCACCTGGACATGCCGCGGATGCGGGCGGGGGGGCTGAGCGGGGCCTTCTTCAGCATCTGGGTGAACCCGACGCGGTACCCGGGGGAGCGCGCCTGGGAGCGGGCGCTCGCGCTGATCGGCGCGGTGCGGCAGGTGGCGGAGCGGCACCCGGAGGCGGCGGCGGTCTGCACGACCGCGGACGAGGTGCGGCGTGCGCACGCGGACGGGAAGATCGCGCTGCTGATGGGGGTCGAAGGAGGGCACGCGCTCGGGGCGCCGGAGGAGGAGGGCGTGTACTTCGAGCGCCTGCGAGAGCTGCATCGGCTCGGCGTGCGCTACATGACCGTCACCTGGTCGAACGACAACGCGCTCGGGCACGCGTCGACGGGGGACGCGCCGTCGCGGGGGCTCACGCCGCTCGGGCGCCGGGTGGTCGCGGAGATGAACCGGCTCGGGATCATCGTCGACGTCTCGCACGTGAGCGACCGGACGTTCTGGGACATCCTCGAGGTCACCGAGCGGCCCGTGCTCGCGTCGCACTCCTCGTGCCGCGCGCTCGCCGATCACCCGCGCAACATGACCGATCGCATGATCCGCGCGGTGTCCGAGCAGGGGGGCGCGGTCTGCATCAACTACTACACGCAGTACATCGACGTGGCCTACGCAGGCCGGCGGCGCGCGCTCGAGGCCGCACATCGCGATCGCTTCGACGCGGTCGAGGACGCGCACGACCACTCGTGGCTGCGCTGGGCGCCCCGCAACGCGCTCGCGCGGGAGCTCGGCCCGGAGCTCGGCACGCCGACGCTGGAGACGCTGGGCGCGCACTTCGCGCACGCGGCGCAGGTCGGCTCGCCGGAGGCGGTCTGTCTCGGCTCGGACTTCGACGGGGTGGGGGAGCTGCCGATCGGGCTGGACGACGTGTCCTTCCTGCCCGCGCTGCGCGGCGAGCTCGAGCGGCGAGAGCTCCCCATCCGGCCGATCTTCGGCGAGAACGTGCTGCGGGTCCTCGCGGCCCAGAGCGGCACCTGAACGTCGTCGACGCGCCCACGTTTTCGGGTATGGTTCCGCGCCATGAACACCGACCCCGTCGCCTTTTTCCGTGAAGACCTGCCCGCGCTGTTCAATCAGGGCGTGGCCTCGATGAAGGAGCGCGCCGACGGCGGCGACGCCAAGGCCCAGGAGCGGCTCGCCGACACCTCGGCGGCCAAGGGCGGCGTGCACGTGCGCCTCGACGGCGACGGCGGGGCCGACTTCTGGCTCCTGATCGACAACGGCGAGATGAAGGCGGCCGACGGGCAGCCCGACGGCGTCCCGGTCCGCTTCGCCATCGCCGCCCCCGTCGACGCGGCGCGCGCGGCGCTCGAGGAGATCGACGGCGCGGACCTGCTCGAGGGCGACGGCGTGGCTTACCGCGTCGCCCGCACCGCGTCGGCGGAGCGCGAGAAGCTGCTCGCGGGCCACGTGCTCGAGTTCCACGTCACGCTCACGGACCTCCCGGCCGAGCCGGACGAGGTGACCCTGCAGATCGGCATCGGCGTCGCGGAGCCGCCGACGACGCCGAAGTTCAGCGCGAAGGTGAGCTGGGACGACATCGAGGACGTGCGCGCCGGCGACCTGACGCCCCAGCAGCTCTTCGGTCGGCTCAAGCTCACCGGCGACGCGACGCAGGCGATGGCGCTCGGCATGTCGATGATGCAGCGTCGCTGAGCGCTCAGCGACGCGGTCGGCCGTCTCGCGATCCTCGACCGAGACGCCCGCCCCAGCTCGCCTCGAGCGCTGGCGCGCCCTCGCTCCGGAGTCGAATCGGCGCGTCAGGCCAGCGCGAGCAGGGTCACGAAGGCGGCGCATTTCGTGAGGTTCGCCGTCATCAGAGCCTCGTACCCGACCGGCTCGAGCCCGTTGCCCGAAAAATCATCGGCGCGTCGGAGGGCGACCGAGCGGGCGGTCGAGTACACTGGGCGGGCCGGTGGAAGTCCCGCTGTACATCGTGGTCGGCCGTTCGACGGATTGCGACCTGGTCCTGCGGGAGCCCAGCGTCTCGGGCCGGCATGCGCGCATGAGCTGGCGCGGCGACACGATCCTGGTCGAGGACCTCGGGAGCGCCAACGGGACGTATGTCGACGGGGAGCGCGTGCGACGCGCGAGCGTGCGACCGGGGGCCGAGGTGAGCTTCGGCAACGCCGAGATGCACTGGAGCGATCCCGCGCTCAAGACGTTCCTGCGGCGAGGCGCGCGCGGCGACACGCTGGTGGGGCTCAAGATCCCCGGGCGCCGCTTCATCTGCGGGTCCTGCGGCGCGCGCGGCATCATGCCGCAGGGCTTCTCGAAGGGGCAGCTCAAGTGCGGCAGCTGCGGGGTCGAGCTGTCGGTGGGCAAGCGCGCGGGCGGGCAGTGGCTCACGGCCGCGATCTCGGCCGCGCTCCTCGCCAGCGCGGTGGTCGCCGGCGTCTGGCTCTGGCGCGAGGGCGCCTCGGCGGACAGCCTGCGCCGCGCGGCGGAGCGGCTCGGCATCGGACAGACCGACGACGGGCTCGAGCCGGCGACGTCGCCGCAGGAGCGCTCCATCCGGGCTCGCATCGCGCCGGCGGTGACCGAGGCGATCGATCCGACGAGCCCGGAGACCCGCAACACCGCGGTGCGGATCGCGGCCGCGGACGAGGGGCCGTTCCGCATCGAGCAGGTCGCGCGCCTCTGGTCGCACGTGCGGGGCGAGTGGCGCTACGTCAACGATCCGCGCGGCGACGAGTTCTTCGCGCCGGCCAGCCAGACCATCGCCAACGAGTACGCGGGCGACTGCGACGACTTCGCGATCGTGCTCTCGGCCATGATCGAGGCGATCGGCGGCGAGTCGCGCATCGTGATGATCGACGGTGAGCAGGGAGGCCACGCGTACGCGGAGGTCTGCGTGCAGGAAGATGCCCAGGCGGTGGCGCGGCGCCTGTCCGTTCACTACCGCAACAACTGGGATCGCTACCTCGGGCGCGAGCGGCTGGAGAACATCCACTTCCGCAGCTCTCCGTCCTGCCCGGTGTGGCTGAACCTGGACTGGAACGCGCGCGTCCCCGGCGGCCCATACGGGCGCGAGTACTGGGCGGTCGCCATCTATCCGGACGGTCACACGGAGACGCTCGCCCCCTCCGGCGGCACGCCGGGGGCCGCGCAGCCGACGCCGCGCGTTCGTGCGAGCGCCCTGCCGAGCGAGTGATAGAGTCCCCGGCGTGAGCACACCCGTTCTCGAGGCGCTGCGCGAGCTGTTGGACGAAGATCTCGATGGCGTCACCTCGACGCCGGAGGGGTTGCGCGCGGTGGCGGACGCCCGCTGGGGCGAGGTCACGCTCGGGATCGATCAGGACGAGGACGGACCCGACGCGGACGAGATCGCGCTGCGCGTCTCGGCCGCGATCGCGCCTCCCGCCGGGGCCGGGCACGAGCTGTTGCTCTGGGCCCTGTCGACCAACACCCAGTACTGGGCCGTGAAGATCGGGCTCACGGAGGACGGCATGCTGCTCGTCCACGCCGACCTCGACGCAGACGGACCGGAGCCGGACGGCTTGCTCGCCGCGGACGTCATGGACCGCGTCGAGTCGATCCTGCAGCTGCTCGACGAGGACCTGTCGGAGTGGTGCCTCGTGCACGGCTTCGGCACCCCGGCCCAGCGCGCGCGCTGGGAGAGCCGGCGCCCCGAGCGGGCCCTCGACGAAGACGACGAAGACGACGACGAGGAGTGAAGACGAGGAGTGAGGCCGTGGAGTAGCGCCGCGTAGCGGCCGATGGCACGCTCCGCGCGATGCGCATCCGCCCCACGGCGGCGTCGATCGCCTTCGCCTGCCTCTTCAGCCTCACGCTCCTCCGGGTCTCCGTCGCGCGCGCCCAGGACGCGACGTCGCTCGACGATCCGAGCGACGAGACGGGCAGCTCGCCCGACGTCGCAGCGCCGCCCGTGCCGGACGCGTCCGACGATCTGCCCGAGCCCGTCTACGCGCCCGGCGCGCCGACGCCGCCCGCCGAGGAGCCGCTCGCGCTGCCGCCCCCGCTCGGCGACGAGCTCGAGGGCCCCGCCGTGGGCGAAGCGGCTCCGCTCGAGCGATCGCGCGCCATCGACCTCGCGACCTCGAGCCCGCGCACGCTCCTCGGCCGGCAGGCCGCGGTCTGGGGCGAGCTGGGCGTGACGGGCGGCGGTCCGACCGAGGCCCAGGTCACCCTGGTGACGGCCGAGGTCGGCCTGCGCTATCGGCTGGAGGGCGACTTCGTGATGCACGCCTCGTGGGGCCTCGCCTTCGCGGACGCCGACGTGCGCGGCGAGGAGTCGATCGGCGGAGCGCCCACCGAATACGACGCCAGCGTCTTCGCGGCCCAGCCGGGCAACCCGGTGCTCGGCTCCGGCTTCGACGGCGCGCTGGGCGACGTGCGCTTCTCCATCTCCGGGGCGCTGGCGATCCCCGCCGCGGCGCGCGCCGAGCTGGGGCGGGACGCCGACACGCTGGCTGGGCGCGCGGCGAGCGAGGCCTCGCACCGCGCGGTGATGTCGATGCGCGGCTACTGGGGAGCCTGGCGCTGGGCGCCCGAGCGGCTCGGGCTCGTGGTCCCGGTGCGGCTCGCCATCCCGGTCGACCGGGTGACGCTCGAGGCCGACGGCGGCCTCGCCGTGCTGGTGCCGATCCTCGGAGACAGCCTCGCCGAGACGGACGTGATCCTCCAGCTCGCGGCCGGCGCCGACGTGCGGATCGCGGGGCCGCTCTCGGCCGGCGCGCGCCTCCGGCTGGTGGGCGGCGCGAGCGGAAGCACGGTCCCTGGCGCGGTGGCCTCTCTCGAGCCCTTCGCCGCGCTGCGCTTCGACGAGGTCCACGTGACGCTGCGCGGCAACGTCAGCTTCAATGGCGACGACGGAGTCGCCGGCCCGCGCGGCCCGGGCTGGGGCCTGTGGCTCGCTTCCGGCCTCGGGTTCTGAGGCAGGCGCCTCAGAGGCGCATCAGGGCGGCGCCCCAGTTCAGGCCGGCGCCGAGGCCGAAGAAGCAGACGAGCTGCCCCTCTTCCACCGTGCCCGCGCGCCGCATCTCGTCGATGAGGATGGGGATCGTGGCGTCGGACGTGTTGCCATAGTGCGCGATGTTCGACGGAACCTTCTCCATCGGCACGCCCAGGCTCTGCACCACCGCCGCGTTGATGCGATCGTTCGCCTGGTGCGCCACGAACCAGTCGACGTCGTCGAGCGTGACGCCCACCTTGTCGCAGAGCTCCTTGACGACGGCGGGGAGCCGCTGGACGGCGCACTTGAACAGCTCGCGCCCTCGCATGCTGGGGATGCGCTCGTCGACCGGCACGTCCCAGTAACGGTAGTGGCGGAAGCCGCCCGCGGGCACGAAGAAGTGATCGTGGCGGTTGCCGTCCGTCCGGCACACGGTGCCGAGCACGCCGAAGCCCTCGTCCTTCTTGGGGTGAGGGCGGCAGACCACCGCGCCGGCTCCGTCGCCGAAGAGCACGGCCGTGGCGCGGTGCTGCGTGGCGAACTGGTACGCGTCGGCGTCCGACTTCTCGCCGGACCAGAGCGCGTCCCAGTCCCACGGCATGAAGCCCGCGTGCGCGTTCGCGCCGACGATCAGGATGGTCTCGGCCACGCCGGCCATGGTGAGCGCGTCGGCCACCTGCACGGCGAACGGGAAGAAGGCGCACTGCTGCCGGATGTCGAGCGCCGGGACGCCCTCGAGGCCGAGCTTCGCGCCGAGCAGCCCGCCCGAGCCGGGCAGGATGTAGTCCGGCGTCATCGTGCCGAAGATGATGTAGTCGACGTCCTGGGGGCTCAGCCCGGCCGACTCCAGCGCGCGCTGCGCGGCCGGCAGCGCCAGCTCGCTCACGCCCTGTCCTTCTCGCGCGAAGTGCCGCTGCCCGATCCCCGAGCGCGGACGGATCCACTCGTCGCTCGTGTCCATGACGCGCGAGAGATCGTCGTTCGTGACGGGCTCGCCGGGGACGTGGTGTCCCGAACCGATGATCGTGAGTCCAGGCATGGTGGAACAGTGGCCGGACCCTAGCAGTTGTCTGGCGGAAGCACACGGCTGGTCGTGGGCCGGCGAAGGCCCCATGCCCAAAGAAACGGATCTCCGATAGGCTCGAAGCGCGAGGACCCATGACCGACCCCAAGCAGACCCCCGGCGCCATCGCGAAGTCCATCGATCTGGACTTCGGCGGCTATCTCGAGAAGAAGAAGACCGGCTCGTGGGGGCGCGACGACGGCGTCCGCTACGCCTACTCGGCCGACGCGGCGATGCTGCGGAGCTTCCAGCGCATCCGGCCGGTGGAGATGGCCGCCGCGGCCGTGGTCCGCACCTCGCACGAGATGATGCGCAGCCAGCTGCTCGGCTCCACGGTCAAGGTCGGGCCGCGCCAGTTCAAGTCCATCTACGACATCGTCAGCGACTGCGCGCGCACGCTCACGGTCCCCGTGCCGACGGTCTACATCCAGAACAGCCCCGTCCCGAACGCCTATACGTACGGCACGGAGGATGACTCGTTCATCGTCATCCACTCCGCGCTGATCGATCACTTCGACGAGGACGAGCTCCGCTTCGTGATCGGGCACGAGGTCGGCCACATCCAGAACAAGCACGTCGTGTACAACACGGCGCTGATGATCCTGACCCAGGGCGCGGCCGTGTTCCTCGCGTGGATCGCGCAGCCCGCGCTCGTCGCGCTGCGGCAGTGGTTCCGGCGCGCGGAGATCACCTGCGACCGGGCGGGCCTGCTCTGTTGCGGCGACCTCGAGGCGGCGAGCCGGAGCTTCCTCAAGCTGGCCACGGGCTCGCACAAGCTCTACCCGGAGATGAACATCGACGCCTTCCTCGAGCAGTTCGAGGAGGGCCAGAACAGCATCGGGCGGCTGGGGGAGGCGTTCGCGTCGCACCCCTACCTGCCCAAGCGCATCCACGCCCTGCGCGTCTTCGCCGAGAGCGAGCTCTATCGCGAGGCGAAGGGCCTGGGCGGAGGTGGGCTCGACATGGAAGAAGTCGATCGTCGCACGAGCGAGATCATCCAGATCACCAAGGGCCGCGAAGAGCCCGCGTCCGAGCTCGAGGGGCCGGGGGCAGGAGTCGCGGGGGAGAAGGGGAACGAGGAATGACGGTCAGCCCGCTTTCGGATTACCAGGCGCAGAAGAGCGACGTGCTCGCGTCGCTGCGTGAGGTCGCCACCCTCGCCGAGGACACCGGCGCCGCCTCGCTCGCGGGCCGCCTGCGCTCGGACCGCATCCCGCGGCTCGACGACGAGCGCTTCCACCTGGTCGTGCTCGGCGAGTTCAACCACGGCAAGACCACGTTCGTGAACGCGCTGCTCGGCGCGCCCGTCTTGCCCACCGGCGTCACGCCGACCACCGCGGTGATCCACCACGTGGTGCACGGCGAGACCCCGCACGCGAAGGCGGTCGGCGAGAACGAGGAGCACGACGTCCCGGTCGAGCAGGTCGCGGACTACGAGGTCGGCGGCAAGGCGGCCGAGCAGGAGGTCCGCTACCTCCAGGTCGACTACCCGGCGGCCATCCTCGAGGGCGGCGTGGTGCTGGTCGACACCCCCGGGGTCAACGACCTCAACTCGACGCGCGCCGAGATCACCTACAGCTACCTGCCCAAGGCCGACGCGATCCTCTTCCTCCTCGACGCGGGTCAGATCCTCAAGGAGTCGGAGCGCGCCTTCATCGCCAACAAGCTCCTCGCGCACTCGCGCGACAAGGTGATGTTCGTCATCAACAAGATCGATCTCCTCGACGAGGAGGAGCGGGAGGAGGCGCTCGCCTACGCGCGCAGTCACCTCGCCCGGCTGGTCGACGAGCCGCGCGTCTACGCGGTCAGCGCCGAGAAGGCGCTCGAGGGGGACCTCGAGGGCTCGGGGCTGAACGCGCTCACGGGCGAGCTGCGCAAGTACCTGACCGAGGAGCGCGGCCGCGTCCTGCTCGACAACGCGCTCGACGCGGGGCTCCGCGCGGCGGGCACGCTCGAGCAGAGCATCCGCATCCAGAAGCGCGCCCTCGAGATGGACCAGACCGAGCTCGAGCGGCGGCTCGAGGCGCTCGAGAAGGACCTGAGCCACTCCGAGGAGATGGCCGACAAGCGCGAGCGGCAGATCCGCGAGTCGCTCAGCGGCGTCAAGGCGCTGGTGCGGCGCGAGGTCGAGGAGTTCGGCAAGCGCTTCGCTCTCGCCATCCCGGGGGAGATCGAGAGCAGCAAGGCCGAGGATCTCAAGCGTTACCTCCCGAGCTTCATGGAGGAGCGCTTCCGCGCCTTCGCCGACCAGCAGGGCGAGGAGCTGGCCAAGCGGCTCGAGAAGGTCGCCGAGGAGGCCATCGCCTTCGTCACCGAGGACGCGCAGGAGCGCGGGCGCAAGCTCGAGGAGCTGCTCGGCGGGACGGGGCCCGAGGTCGACCTGAGCGTCAACACGCTCGCCTACGACGTCGGCGTCATCGCGCTCGGCGCGTTCGGCATCGGCATCATGGCGCTCTCGAACGTGTTCGTGGGCGGGGCGATGACCCTCGCGGCGCCGGTGCTCGCCTACTTCTTCCGCGGCCGCGCCGACAAGGAGATGAAGAAGCGCGCCCAGGAGGAGGCCCCCAAGGCCATCCAGGAGGCGGCGAAGAAGCTCGCCGAGGCGTTCGACCAGCAGATCGACGCGTTCGGCGACAAGCTCGTCGACTTCGTGCGCAACGCGAACGAGGAGGTCACCCGCTCCATCGCCGAGGTCGTCCGCGCCGCCCGCAGCGCGCGGGAGGAGGGCGACGAGGAGCTCGAGGAGCTGACCCAGACGGTGGGCACCTCGATGGGTCGCCTCCGCGCGGTCGCCGACAAGATGGAGACCCTGCGCAAGGCGCTGTGGATCCCGCGGGTGGAAGAAGCCGCGAGCTGAAGCCTCGGCTCGAGGCCGCGGTCCGCTAGCTAGCTATCCGCGGAGGTCGGCCTCGAGCTCGTCGTCCGACGCGAACACGTCGGCGACTTCGTTCCGCTCGAGCAGCCACTCGCCGACGTGCGCGCCCGGGTTGCGGTGCCCCTGAAGGGACACGAGCTTCTCGAGCAGCGCCTCGGCGAAGACGTCGAGGTTGGCGCCCTCCTCGAGCTCGATCTTCTCTTCCTTCACCCACTTCTTCACGAGGTCGCGGGTCTGGATGAAGAGGGGGGAGGGGCCCTGTCGGCTCTCGGGCTCCTCGGGCTCGGGTGGCTTGCCGCCTCCGAGCGCGGCCGCGAGCGCCTCGAGGCCGCTGAGCTTCGGGCCACCGCCGCCGCCGCCCCCCATGGCGCGCTCGATCTCGCCCTCCATCTCGCGCGACAGCTCGTCCAGCTCGCCGAGGTCGAGGTCGTCGAGGCTCTCGTCGCCGTCGTCGGTCGGCTCGAGCACCCCGAAGTCGGTGACCAGGCAGAGCGGCTTGCCGGCCTTGTCCAGGCCCCAGAAGCTCGCGTAGACGCCGTCGCCCGAGCCGCTGCGGAAGGCGATGAGGTTGCCCTTCTTCTTGGGCTCGATGATGACGTCGGCGAAGGGCGCGTCGGCCAGCTGGGGCTCGACGTCGGCCAGCGGGTCGTCGCCCATCTCCGCGCGGTAGGTCTCGAAGGCCTCGTGGTAGCGGATGGGGTCGGTCGGCTCGATGCCGTCCTTGGCCACCTTCTGGGCGATCTTCTCTTCGACGGCCTCTTCGGCCGCCAGGAACGCCTCGACCGTCGCGCGGTCGACGAGGCAGCCGACCCCCGAGTCGACACCGTAGCCAGGCCATCCCTCCACGTCGTCCTCGCCGGGGCAGCGCGCCACGGACCACGACGCGATCTTGCCGCGCTTGGCGAGCTGGAGCTTGGCGTAGGCGGTCTCTCCCGCGATGACGCCGACGAAGGTCGGGTAGCTGCCCGGCTTCACGTCCCGTTGGAAGGGGTCCGCGCCGAGGAAGACCAGGGGGTCACACGCGACGACGCGTCCGGACGGGAGCTTCAGCTCGGCCGCCTCGACTTCCGTCACCTCTTCGAGCTCGCCAGCCGCGAGGCGGGTCAGCCAATTCGGGGCATCCTCGGCCATCCGGCGTGTACTAGCAGGCCAGAAAGCCGACGCACGACCTGTTTTGGAGGCTCAGGAGACGGCCGCGGCCCCCGCGAGGTTGGTCTCCGTGAGCATGCCGACCATGTCGCCGGCCTTCATCGCGACGATGCGTCGGACGTGCATCGCGCGCATCTGCGCGGCCGCGCGGTGGGCCGGCACCTCGGGCCGCAGGACCAGCACCTCGTGGCCCATGACCTGGTCGACGGCCAGGGCCGCGTCGTGATGGCGTGAGGCCAGGGCCTCCTCCTCGGCGAAGACGCCCACCGGGCAGCCCTCGTCGGCGACCACCAGACCGCGGATCTTCAGCTCCTTCAGCTGCCGTCGCGCCACGCCCAGCGGCTCGAACGTCGCGATGGTCTGGACGGGCTGGGTCATGAAGTCGGAGATGGGGCGCTCGAGGTGATGGTCGACGATCACGCGCATGACGTCGCGCGTGGTCAGCACGCCGTGAAGGCGTCGGTCCTGCTCGACGAAGAGGCGGTGCACGTGCTGGTCGAGCATCAGCGCCGCGGCCTCGGCCACGCTCGTGCTCGGCGCGATGGAGAGTATCTGACGCGTCATCACGTCGTCCGCGCGCATCTCGGGGAGCTTCCACTCGGCGACGCCGCGGCCCTCGGGCACGACGAGCTGTCCCTCGCGCAGGAGGTCGCGCCGGCTGACCACGCCGACGGTGCGTCCCTCGCCGTCGACGACGGGCATGGCCGAGATGCGGCGGCGCTCGAGCGCGCTCGCGACCTCCTCGAGGCTCGCGTCCTCGCGCACGGTGATCGGATCGAGGGTCATGTAGACGGAGACGGGCGTACGGAACATGTTTGGGACGTACGCACGCCGTAGAGTGCGGCCATGGCGAAGCGCAGCGCGGGGATCCTGCCCGTCCGGCTCGTGGGCGGCGCGCCCGAGGTCATGCTCGTGCACCCTGGCGGGCCGTTCTTCCGGAAGAAGGACCTCGGCGCCTGGAGCGTGGTCAAGGGGCTGCTCGAGGAGGGCGAGGAGCCGCTCGCCGCCGCGCAGCGGGAGCTGGTCGAGGAGACCGGCTTCACGCTCCCGGCTGGCCCCCATGTGCACCTCGGCCAGGTCGTGCAGAAAGGCGGGAAGCGTGTGGACGCCTACGCCGTCGCGGCGGACTTCGACGTCGAGGCGCTCGTGAGCGAGACGTTCGAGCTCGAGTGGCCGCCTCGCTCCGGGCGCGTCCAGCGCTTCCCCGAGGTGGATCGCGCCGCGTGGCTCGATCCCGAGGCGGCGCGAGCGAAGATCCTGGAGGCGCAGCGCCCGTTCGTGGAGCGCGCGTGCGAGCCCGAGACGCTCGCGGCGCTGGGCCTGCGGTGAAAAAAAAGAGGTGAGCGACCGCCGGGTCGGGGAGGGTTGGGCGGCCGCTCACCTCGAAGAAGGAGCGGAGGGCGGCGTCGGTCGGGGAGGAAAGAACGCCACCCTCCGCGTCAGCTCAGTAGTGCACGGCGCGCGGGAGCTCCTTGGCGTGTGCGACCCACTTCTCGACCGTGCCCGCGCTGGGGAGCGCCCGGACGAGGCTCTCCTCCGCGTTGATGCTCTTCATCTTGTCGTGGAGGTTCTCGGCGTTGCGTCGCGAGAGCTCGACCACGGTGTCCACGCCCGCGCGCTCGAGCAGGTCGGCGTACTCCTCGCCCACGCCGTTGATGCGGAAGAGGTCCGCCATGTTGACCCAGCGGAGCAGGGACTTCTCGGGCACCCCGCTGTCCGCGGCGATGCGCTTGCGCGCCTCGGGCTGGGCGGCCTTCTCCAGCAGCGCCTCCACCGTCTGGATGCCCGCGTCCTCGAGCTTCTCCGCGTACGCGGGCCCGATGCCTTCAATCTCGCTGATGTTCGCCATGAAGCTCTCCTCGCCCGTCCATCGGGCTCGAAGGAGAGTGGAGCAGGGCCTGTGCCAACGCGGTTCCGTGGAGGTCGCGCGAGCGCTCGCCGGGAGCTTCGTCGGGTGAGTCCAACGCGCTGAGGGGCGCGGCCTACAGCTCGTCGCGCCAGAGATCTTCGACCGTCTGGCGGCGACGGATCACCCGGGCCTCGCCGCCGTCCACGAGGATCTCCGCCGCCTTGGGGCGCGAGTTGTAGTTGCTCGCCATGGACATGCCGTAGGCGCCCGCGCCGCGGAGCAGCACCAGGTCGCCGCGCTCGAGGTGCGGCACGGCGCGATCGATCGCGAAGAAGTCGCCCGTCTCGCACACCGGGCCCACCACGTCGGCCGGGCGGTGCGCCGCGTCGCCAGGCTCCCGGACGTGCATGATCGCGTGGTAGGCGTCGTAGAGCGCGGGCCGGATGAGCTCGGTCATGGCGCCATCGACGATGACGAAGCGCTTGTCGGCCTGCTCCTTGACGAAGATCACGCGCGTGAGCAGCCCGCCCGCGTCGCCGACCAGCGCGCGGCCCGGCTCGACGATGAGCTCCAGGCCGAGCTTCGCGGCGCCGCCCGCCTCGAGGCCCTCGGCGATGGCGGCGCCGAAGTTCGGCCAGGGCGCGTGCTCGGCGTCCTCGTCCCCGTAGCGGATGGGCCAGCCGCCGCCCGCGTCGATGCAGCGGAGCTCGGCCCCCGCCTCGACGCACTCCACCGCGAAGCGCGCGAGGATCTCGGTCGCGTCCCGCATCGGGTCCGGGCCGCCCAGCTGGCTGCCGATGTGGCAGGCGACGCCCTCGAGCCGCAGGTGAGGGCTCGCGACGACGCGCGGCAACAGCGCGCGCGCCGCGTCCAGCTCGAGGCCGAACTTGGTCTCGTGCAGCCCCGTCGCGATGTAGGGGTGGGTGTCGGGATCGACGTCCGGGTTCACCCGCAGGGTCATGGGCGCCCGCACCCCGCGCTCGGCCGCGATGGCCTCGAGCGCGTCGATCTCGGGGGCGCTCTCCACGTGCACGGCGCGGATCCCGGCCTCGAGGGCCAGGGCGAGCTCGCGGTCCGTCTTGCCGACGCCGCTGAAGACGATCTTCGCCGGGTCCATGCCCGCCTGCAGGCAGCGCCGCAGCTCCCCGCCCGAGACGATGTCGGCGCCGCAGCCGCGCGCCGCGAGCCGTCGCAGGAGATGCAGGTTGCTGTTGGCCTTGATCGCGTACGCGACCAGACACGGCTGCGGCACGGCGGCGACGAGGCGGTCGTAGGCGTGGTCGATGCAAGACCCCGAGTAGACGAAGGTCGGCGTGCCGTGCGCGTCGGCCACGTCCCGGAGGGGGACGCCGTCGCAGGTCAGGGCGCCGTCTTCGTAGACCCAGTGGTTCGAGAAGGGGATCTCGGTGCGGGTGCCGCGCTCCATCACGCCTCCCCGAGCTGGACGTCGCGGCTGGCGAGCCGCGCCGCGAGCGCCTCGATCTGCTCGGCGACGCGCGCGCGCGCCGGACCTCCGTAGAGGGCGCGCCGCTCGATGGCGGTCTCCGGATCGAGGGCCGCGAAGAGGGTCTCGTCGAACGCCTCGTGCTCCTCCCGCAGCTCCTCGAGCGTCAGCTCGGGCAGCGTCTTCTTCGCGTCCACGCACCGCCTCACGAGGCGCCCCGTCACGTGGTGCGCCTCCCGGAAGGGGACCCCGCGCGCGGCCAGCCAGTCGGCGACCTCGGTCGCGTCCACGAAGCCGTGCTCGAGCGCGGCCCGCATGCGGACGGCGTCGAAGCGCGCCGTGTCGATCGATCCCGCGAGCACGTCGACGCAGTCGTTCACCGTGTCGAAGGCGTCGAAGACGGGCGGCTTGTCCTCCTGCATGTCGCGGTTGTACGCGAGCGGGAGCGCCTTCATCAGCATCAGCAGGTTGACGAGGTGCCCGACCACGCGCCCGGTCTTGCCGCGGGCGAGCTCCGCCATGTCGGGGTTCTTCTTCTGCGGCATGATCGACGAGCCGGTCGTGTAGGCGTCGCTCATCTCGACGAAGCCGAACTCCTGGCTGCTCCAGAGCACCAGCTCCTCGGCCACGCGCGACAGGTTCACCGCGCAGATGCTCAGGGCGGAGAGGACCTCGAGCAGGAAGTCCCGGCTGCCCACCGCGTCGAGCGAGTTGCGGGTGGGGCCGCGGAAGCCGAGCGCCTTCGCCGTCATCTCGCGGTCGAGCGGGAAGGTCGTACCTGCCAGCGCGGCCGAGCCGAGCGGGCTCTCGTTCAGTCGGCGCGCCGCGTCCTCGAGCCGGCCTCGATCGCGCTCGAGCATCTCCGCCCACGCCAGCACGTGATGGGACAGGCGCACCGGCTGGGCGCGCTGGAGGTGGGTGTAGCCGGGGAGCAGGTGATCCTGGAGCTCGGGCGCGCGCCGCGCGATCACCGCGAGGAAGCGGTCGATGCGGCGGCAGGTGTCGGCGCAGGCCTCGCGGGTCCAGAGCCGCATGTCCGTCGCGACCTGGTCGTTGCGGCTCCGGCCGGTGTGGAGGCGCCCGCCGGCCTCGCCGATCCGCTCGGTGAGGAGTGACTCCACGTTCATGTGGACGTCCTCCTTCTTGGGATCCCAGCGCATCTCGCCGCGCTCGATCTCGCCGCGGATCGCCTCGAGCCCGGCCGCGATCTTCTCCGCGTCGGCCTCGGTCACCACGCCGCGCGAGGCGAGCATGCGCACGTGCGCGATGGATCCGCGGATGTCCTGGTCGGCCAGCCGCTTGTCGACGTCGACCGACGCGCTGAAGCGCAGCGCCAGCGCATCGAGCTCGTCTTCGAATCGTCCGCCCCAGGCTTTGTCACTCATCGCGGCGGAAGCTTCCGCGTTTTGCCCAGCGCGTCAAACGCGGCCGTGGTTGACCGCGTGCCGGGACGACCGTATGCCCCGCAATCGTGCCGTCCGAGCCGACGACCCAGAGCGAGGGGCCGCCTCCCGTGGAGCCCTCCGTTCCCCTCGAGGCCACCGCCTCCGAGGCTGCTCCTTCCGAGACGGCTCCTCTGGAGGCGAGGCCGTCTCCGGAGCGGCCGCGGCTGCCCGAGGTCCCGTGTCCCGTCTGCGGGAAGCAGGTCGAGCCGCTGCGCGCCGGGGCGGTGATCTTGCTCGAGGACGGCTTCCGGTTCCTGTGCAGCGTGGACTGCCGCGGCCGCTACTTCGACGGGGAGCGCGACCACGACGCCTCGCGCGAGCAGCTGCGGACCACCACCGCGCGCCGCCGCGCGGCCAAGGCGCCGGTCCGTCGCAAGCCGATCCCGACCCCCTCTCCCGATCGCTCGGCCGCGTACGAGGCGCTCTCCGCGCCGCCGATCCCGCCCCCGTGGCTGGGGCTCGGGCTCTCCGCCCTCGCCGCCCTCTTCGCCGGGTTCGCGACGCACCCCGCGCTCGCGATCCTGAGCGCCGTCGCCGTCGCCGCGGCCGCGGGCGCCGCGCTGCTCCGCGGGTTCGGCGCGCGCCGCGAGGTCGGCTGGCTGGGCTGGGCGCTCCCGCCCACCGGCGCCGCGCTGGCCGCGGTGGCGGCGCTGGTCGCGGTCGAGGGCGACCCGCGTCTCCCGCTCGCCGGGGCGTCGGTCGCGGCCGCGGCGGTGGTGGTGCGCGCCTGGCTGGACGCGCGCGCGAACCAGCCCGTGACGCAGCTGGTCGGCGCGCTCCTCAGCAAGATGCCGAGCACGGTTCGCGTGCCGCTGAAGGCGGAGGACTGGGCGGTCGTCGTCGAGTCCGAAGAGGTGAACGCGAGCCGGGTTCGCACGGGCCAGGAGATCGTCGCGGGCGAGGGCGAGGTCCTCGCGGTGGACGGCGTGGTGCAGGCGGGCGAGGCCTTCGTGCTGCTCCACCCCGCGAGCCGCACGCCGGTGCGCCGGAGCGCGGGCCAGCCGCTGCTGGCCGGCGCCCGGGTGGTCGAGGGTGAGGTCCGTGTGCTCGCGACCCGCGTGGGAGACGACCGCGCGCTCGTCCGGCCGCGCACCTTCGGCGACGTCGGGTCGGGGAGGGCGGCGTCCCTCACCAAGCTGGCCGCGCGCGTGGGGCGCTGGGGCGGGCTGGCCGCGCTGCTCGGCGCGGTCGCGAGCCTCTTCGTGGCCGCGGGCCTCGAGGAGCAGCTCGCGGCGGCGGCGGCGGTCCTGCTCGCGGCGCCGCTCATCGCCATCCGGCGCGCGTCCGATTCCCCGTACGTCGCCGCGGCCGCGACGGCGGCCGAGCGGGGCATCGTCTTCGCCAGCGCGCGCACCCTGGACCGCGCGGGCCGCGCGAGCGTCGGCGCGCTCTGCACGCACGGCACCATCACCGAGGGCGAGCCCGAGGTCGTCGAGGTGCACACCTTTGGCGACGAGGACTGGAAGCCGCTGGTGGCGCTCGTGGCCGGCGCGGAGTCTGCGGCGGAGGGTCACCCCATCGCGTCGGCGGTCTTCCGTTTCTGCGGCAGTCGCGGCATCGAGCCGGCCTCGGTGCGGCGCGCCGACTTCAAGGCGGGCCGCGGCGTCACCGCCGTCGCGCCGAGCGGAGAGGCGCTGGTCGCGGGCAACCGCGCGCTGCTGCTCGAGGAGGGGGTGAGCGTCGCCGTCGCGGACGCGCACGCGACGCGCGCCGAGGAGCGCGGGCACACCGTGGTCTTCGTCGGGACGGGCGGACGCGTCCGCGCCGTGATGAGCTTGCGCGACGAGGACCGCATCGGCGCGCGCGCCGCCGTGCAGCGCCTGATCGACCTCGGCATCGAGGTCGTGCTGATCAGCGGCGACCACCGGGGCACCGTCGAGGCGCTCGCCAAGCCGCTCGACATCACCCACGTGAAGGCGGAGCTGCTGCCCGACGAGCAAGGCGCCGAGGTGCGACGCCTCCGGGAGACCGGCGGCGTGGTGGCGGTCGTGGGGCGCCCGACCGATCACGCGGCGCTCGAGGCCGCCGACGTGCCCGTGTTGCTCGGCGCGGCGGGCCTTCCCGAGAGCGACCGCTCGATCGCGCTCACGAGCGACGACGTGCGAGACGCGAGCGCGGCGCTCTGGCTCGCGGCCGCCGCCCGCCGCGCCGCGTGGCGGGGCACGCTCGCGGCGGCGCTCGGCGGAGGCTTCCTGGTCCTGCTCGCCGCGCTCGGCGTCGCGGGCCCCGCCTTCGCGGCCGTGCTCGCCCTCGGGGTCGACGCCTACGCGCTCCCCAGCGCGGCCCGGCTGCTGCGCCGCATCGAGCTGCGCCTCCCGGCCCGCGGCTGATCCGGGGCTGCTACTCGGTCACGTGCACGACGCTGCCCGCGCGGGGCTGCGTGACGCTGAGGCCGTGCCAGCCCGGCGGGAGCTCGGGCGCGCTCCACTGGAAGATCCAGCGCGCGTCGGCGGGCGCGAGGTTCACGCAGCCGTGGCTGCGCTCGCGGCCGAAGCGGTCGTGCCAGAACGCGGCGTGCAGGGCGTAGGAGCCCTCGAAGTACATCGTCCAGGGGACGTCCTCGATGGAGTAGGCCTCGTCGCCTGCGTTCGGGTCGTCCATCGTCGTCGAAACGTGCTTGGACTGGATGCGGAAGGTGCCCGTCGGCGTCTCGTAGCCGGCGCGGCCGGTCGAGACGAGGGTGGCGAAGACCGGGCGGTCGCCCTCGTAGGCGACGAGGGTCTGCGACGACAGATCCACGTGCAGCCAGTGGTCGTCCTCGCCCACGCCGGCCGGGCGGGCGAGGGCCTTGGCGACGCGGATCGCGTCCTCGCGCACGATGCGGCCGCGGTCGTCGACCCGGTAGCGGCGCTGGCGGCGCGTGATCACCTCGTCGGTGAGCGGCATCGGGGTCAGGCGCTCGATCGGCGCGGCGAGCGACAGCGCGCCGTCGGACGCGCCGCGGGCGAGGGACCGCACGCCTCCTCGGTAGACGAAGCCCAGCGGGAGCTGCCAGCGGCCTCCGAGCACCACGCCGCGCATCGTGGGCGGTGACGCCTCGATCATCGCGTCGGCCGGTACGTAGGCGCCGCGGATCGTCCGATAGAAGCGTCGGCCGTCGTGGGTCTCGAGCCGATCGATGCTCACGTAGAAGCCGCGGCGCATGCGCATGCGGAGGAAGGAGGGCTGCGCGTCTGCCTCGGGCGTGCCCGCGTCCGCCGGGCGGGGCTCCGCGACCCGCGGCTCCGCGGGGGCGCTCGCGGTCAGCTCCTCCGGCTCCGCGTTCAGCTCCGCCGCGTCGCCGTCGAGGCCAGGCGGCGCCTCGAGATCCGGCTCCGGCGTCGGCTCGTCCTCTGCGTCGGCCGAGGCGGCCTCGTCGCGTCGCCGCTGCCGCTCGATCCAGGCGCGCGCCGTCGCCTCCTCTTCGCGGCTCGGCACCCGCCAGTACTGCGGCACGTCGTCGCGGCCGACCCACGCGTAGGCGTAGGGAAGGGCCGCGTCAGCGATCGGCGCGACGGGGGACGACTCGAAGGTCTGCGCGCGCTCTCCGAGCGCGAAGCCGTTGCCGCGGCACACGAAGCCGCCGCCGGGCACGCGGCTCCAGCCGCGCTCGCAACCCGGCCCTCGGAGCCCGGGCTGGGCCCGGAACTGCGCGCCGCGCCGCATGTACCCGATCACCGGGCTGCGGCCGTCCGGGCGCGCGTGGACCTGGGCGAGGAAGTGATAGGCGACGCCGTGCCACGGGTACTCGCGCTCGAACGCGGCCCGCGCGGCCTCTTCACGCGCCTGCGCGAGCGCCTCCGGGTCCGGCGCCGGCGCGGGCGGCGGAGGCGGCGGCGTGGGGCGGGGCTCGGCGCGGGTCGGCTCGGGCGCCTCGACCCTCGGCGTCGGCGGCGCGGCCTCGAACGCGACGACGCGCGGCTCGGGCTCGAGCGCGATCGGGCTGACCTCCGGCTCCCGGCAACCGCCGAGGGAGAGGAGGAGAGTGAGACTGACGACTGTCTTGCGCCGCTTCGACATGACCCCGCTTCCCGATCGCACGGCCGGGCGCCGGGCGTCCAAAAAGCGACGAGTCAGCGGACGAAGACGCGGTCGTCGTCGGGGCGGATGTCCACGTGGAAGTGGTTGCGGTGACCCTCGTTGTAGTTGGGGGTCAGGACGGAGCTGAAGCGGCGGGAGGCGGCCAGGTCACACGCGATGTGCCAGAGCGCGGCCGCGCGCCAGTCGTCCGGCTCGGGCGCGTCGCAGGTGGTGTGGGCCGGCGTCTCCTCGTAGTGGTCGTTCACGACGAGCTGCCCGCGCGGGGTGTCGAAGGCGTAGAGGTCCAGGGCCATGCCCATGCGGTGGAAGCTCTGGCGCGGGCGCGTGCGGTGGGCGCTCAGCACGACGACGTGGTTCACCCGCTGGCGCCGGACGACGCGGCTCAGGAACGGCAACCGCGACGCCATCTCGCAGCTCACGACCACCGTCTCGTCGGGGCGGTAGGTCGAGAACCGCACCCCGTTGATCGCGCCGGTCAGCTCGACGGGGGTCGGGGTCGGCGTCTCGAGGTCCTCGGTGACGCGCCGGTAGGGCACCTCGTCCTCGTCGAGCGCGGCCAGGCAGTCGGCCTCGGGGCGGATCTTCCAGACCGCGCGCCGCGAGGTGTGCCACACGCCGCCGGGGATGATCGCGCGGTAGTTGTAGAAGGTCGGCACGAGCCGGGCGACGAGGCGCGCGATCGGCCCGTTGGGGTCGTCGCGCGGAGCGAGGAACCGCCTCGGCCGGCCGGGATCGCTCGGCACCTCGCCGGGCTCGAGCTGCGGCGCGGGCTCCTGCTCGAAGAGGGCGGGCGGGAGGATGAAGTCCGGCGGCGCGCCGACGCGGACCGCGAGGCGGCGCATCTCCTCCGCGGTGACGCCCTCGGGGAGATCGCCGGGCGCGGGGGCATCGACCGTCGCGGCCGCGCCCTCGGCCGGCTCGCTCGCCAGCTGCCAGAAGCGGTCGAAGTAGCCGGCGGCGAGCTGGCGGTTGCGGTTGGCGACGAGGCGCGGCCGGCTCCCCGTGGTGCGCCGATCGTAGACGACGTAGTCGGGCAGGAAGTCGGGCAGGTTCCGGGTGCGAGACACCGCGTCCGCCGTCACCCCCGTGTGCACCAGCACGTAGCGCGCGGGGGCCTCCGGGTTCGGGTAGATGAAGCGCGCGCCCACGTCGCGACCCTGGAAGCGCTCTCCGCTCGCGAGCACCACCGCGCCGTCCTCGACGCGGATCGGCAGCGACTCCGCCATCCGGTCGAGCACCGCGTTCTCCCCGGGCGCGCCGTAGAGCGCGAGGTGCGCCTCCTTCATCAGCCGAGGGGTGACCTCGGTGTCCGCGACCACGCGCTGGTTCAGGTACCAGACCCCGAGCGGCCAGCCGTTGGCGCCTCGCTCCGCCGTCCGGCGCAGCTCCGCCGTGCTCGACGGGTCCTGCGTGCCGTACACGTGCACGATCTCGTCGTGGTAGGCGTCGGTGATGGGACCGCTGAGGCCGGGGACCTTCTCCAGCCGGCCTGCCTCCAGCGCGTCTGCGCGGGGCAGGAACCCGAGCGCCCAGCCGCCGTCGGCGTCCCGCGCCGCGTGCACGACGTGCCCGAGGTGCGCGCGCGGGCCCGCGTAGACCTCCGTGTCGTCGAGCACGATGCGGGTCTCGCCGGACGCCCCGATCGGCGCGTCCCGGAGGTCCAGCGCGAGCTCGAGCACGCCCTCGGTCTCGGCCGTGATGGCGCCGTCGCGGGCCGTCGCGCGCACCCGCGCCATCCGCGGATAGCGCTCGATGCGGGTCACCGTCACCCAGTGCTGGCGGTTCGCGCGATAGTCGCCCGTGACGACCCGGACCTCCGCCGGTCGCGGATCGCGCACCAGCTCCGCGAGCTCCGGGTACACGCGGCCGTGCCGGTGCACGAGGTAGAGCAGATCGTGCCCGTGCTCGTACCAGCGCACGTTCGGCTCGATCTCGAGCCCTCGCATGTGCCGCTCCATCTCGCGCACGAACGCCGGCCGCATCGGGCCCGGGTCCTGGGTGCCGTGGTAGAAACGGAAATCCGTGTTGACGGAGTTCTCCGCGAGGTGCATCGCGCTGTAGCGGCGCAGCGCCGTCGTCTCGACGTCCGTCGGCCGGCCGCCCGTGTACTGGAGCCAGCTCGGCGCCCCGGCCATCGCCTGGACGTGGCTGAAGCGCCACGCGTGGCGCATCCCGATGGAGTACGCGCCCATGCCGCCGTTGCTCAGCCCCCCGAGCACGACGCGCTGGGGGTCGACGTTGTAGTGGCGCTGGACGTCGTCGATGACCTCGAGCACGTCCTGCTCGCCCATCCAGCGCCAGATGAGCTGCCCGACTCCGTCCGGCGCCACGACGATCCAGTCCGGGGACCAGCGCGGGGTGAAGTCGTTCCAGAGGAACTGGTTGTAGCGCTCCCAGTCCATGTTGTTCCCGAGCACCACGCCGAGGAACAGGTTCCCGTTCGACGAGCCGCCGTGCAGCATGACGATGAGCGGGTAGGCCCGGCTCGGGTCGTAGTCGGGCGGGACGTAGACGGCGTAGCCCTGCGGCCGGGGGCTGAAGCTCGCGTCGTAGCCGCGGTTGACGATCTCCCCTCGCGCGGCGGGGTAGGGGTCGCGCCCCGCGGCGGCCTCCCCGAGGTAGCGCTGGGCGCGCGCGCGCCACGCGACGCTCTGCTCCGGGAACCGGCTCTCGATGCGGTCGGAGACCTGCAACAGGTAGCGGATGGAGGTCAGTGCGCCCGGGGGGACACCGTCGGGCCGGTCCGCCTGGAGCTGATCGAGCCGCGCGCGCAGCGCGTCGCTGGACTGCGTGGCTCCGGGCCCGGACTGGGCCGCGGACAGGGTCGGGGCGAGCGCGAGGAGGGTCAGCGAGAGCGTGAGTCGGCGAAGCATCGTCGTTGCGGCCAATTCTGATGCATTGCGGCGACTTTCGCCCGTTTTCGTTCATCGCATTGTGCTCTCGTCGCGCGCTGCTATCTCTAGCCGCGCGGCGCCAGGGGGGCGCCGCGGAAGAGCGGAGAGGCGAGCGAGGATGGCTAGACCGGGGCTGCTTCGACCCCACACCTCCGAGTTGACGCTCCTGCAGCGGCTGTTCGACGCGGGGTGGATCGCGCTGACCCACACGCTGGCGTACTACTTCCACCCGGACGCGCACTGGTTCACGGATCAGACCGTGGCGACCGGCGGCGCGGTCCTCATCTTCTACATCACCGGTGAGATCGCCGGTCTCTATCAGGCGTGGCGGGGTGTGCCGCTCGGCAACCAGATCGCGCGCATCTGGATGGCCTGGCTCCCCGTGGTGATGGTCCTGCTCGCCTCGGCCTTCGCCCTCAAGACGACCGACCGCTTCAGTCGGGTGGCGTCGGGCGGGTGGCTGATCCTGGCCCCGGTCGCGATCACGATCTGGCGCACGGCCATCCGGATGCTGCTCCGTCGCCTCCGGGCGCAGGGGAAGAACCTCCGGACCGCGGCGGTGTGCGGGGCGACCGAGATCGGGCTCGATCTCGCCAACCGCATCCTCAGCTCGCCGCACCTCGGGATCAAGCTGCTGGGCTTCTTCGACGACCGCACCCCGGAGCGCACCGAGCGGGTGAGCATGAGCTTCGGCGGCGTGGTGGGTCGCTTCGACGAGCTGGTGCAGAAGGCGAAGGACGGCGAGGTCGACCTCGTCTACATCGCGCTCCCGCTCAAGGCGGAGCCGCGGGTGAACGATCTGTTGCGCAAGCTCGCCGACACGACCGCGAGCGTCTACATCGTGCCGGACTTCTTCGTCTTCGATCTCCTTCACGGCCGCTGGAGCGCGCTCGGCGACGTGCCGGTGATCAGCATCTTCGAGACGCCCTTCTACGGCGTCGATGGCTGGCTCAAGCGCGTCGAGGACGTCGTGCTCGGGAGCTTCTTCCTCATCGTCGGCGCGCCGCTGATGATCCTCATCGCGATCGCGATCAAGCTCAACAGCAAGGGCCCCGTGTTCTTCAAGCAGCGCCGCTACGGGCTCGACGGCGAGACGATCGAGGTCTTCAAGTTCCGCTCGATGACGGTCGCCGAAGACGGAGCCGAGGTGAAGCAGGCGAAGAAGAACGACCAGCGCGTCACGAGCGTCGGCCGTCTGCTGCGGCGCACCTCGCTCGACGAGATCCCGCAGCTCATCCACGTCGTGACCGGCTCCATGTCGCTGGTGGGGCCGCGGCCCCACGCGGTCGCGCACAACGAGCTCTATCGCAAGAAGATCGCGGGCTACATGCTGCGCCACAAGGTCAAGCCCGGCCTCACCGGCTGGGCTCAGGTCAACGGCTGGCGCGGCGAGACCGACGAGCTGTGGAAGATGGAGAAGCGGATCGAGTACGACCTCGAGTACATCCGCCGGTGGGGCGTCGTGTTCGACCTGAAGATCATCGTCATGACCGTCTGGGGCGTGCTCTTCGGCGGCAAGGTGCGGCAGAACGCGTATTGAGGGCCTTTTCTTTTGGGCGGGGCTTTTCAAGCCCCTCCCCCCCGCTGCGCCGAGGCAACGATGTTCGCTTCGGGCTTCGCCCTTCGCAAACATCGCTGCCTCGGCTCCACGGGGCCCCCCCAACCCAAGTCGGGCGACTTCGTCGCCCGTGTCCCGCGCTCCGCGCGTGAGCCACGCGCCTCGCGCTTTCGCTGCGCGAAAGCTGGGCGCCCGCTGCCGCGGGGGACCCGCGTGGTGGACGACGTCGCTCGCGTTCGTCGTCGGCTCCTCGTGCGCTCCCGCTCCCGCTCCCGCTTCCGCTTCCGCTCCCGTTTCCCGCTCCCGCTCCCGTTTCCCGCTCCCGTTTCCCGCTCCCGCTCCCGTTTCCCGCTCCCGCTCCCGTTCCCGCTCCCGCTCCCGTTCCCGTTCCCGTTTCCGTTCCCGTTTCCCGCTGCCGCTCCCGTTCCCGCTCCCGTTCCCGCTCCCGTTCCCGCTCCCGCTCCCGTTCCCGCTCCTGCTGCCGCTGCCGCTGCCGCTGCCGCTCCCGCTCCCGAGTCCGTTGCCGCTGCCGCTCCCGCTCCCGCTCCCGCTCCCGCTCCCGCTCCCGCTCCCGCTCCCGCTCCCGCTGCCGAGTCCGCTGCCGAGTCTGCTGCCGAGTCCGCTTCCGCTCTTGTTCCGCGTCTGCTCCCCGCTCCCGAATCTCCTCGCGGATGCGCTTCCGGTTCCGAGCCCTCGCGTGCTCCCTCAGCGGCGCGTCCAAGGGCGCGTCCAGGGGGCGCGGAGGTCGTGCGGGGGAGGTAGAAAGCGGTTGGCTCCCAGTTGTTCTTCCGAGAACGACTGGGGCCGTGCGGTGCGTGGGGGGCCTCGGGGACGCGTTCTCGGGCGCCGGGTGGGGGCGTCACTGGGTCTTGCGACGTCTCCAGGTCACGAAGAGGCCGGCGGCGAGGACGGCGAGCCAGCTCAGCGCGGTGCCGGACGAGAGGCTCTGCGCGGAGCAGCCGCCGCCGCTGCGCCTGGCGCCGGAGGCACCCATGCTGCGACAGGCGACGTCGGGGTCGGTGGTGCCGGCCTCTCTGAGCTGCTCGACGGTGCCGTCGGGGAGCTCGAGGCGGATGGGGGCGGTGGTCGTGAAGTACTCCTCGTCGCCGCACTCGGTGACGCGGACCGCGGTTCGGATCTGGGGCACGTCGGGGAGGCCGTCGTCGAGGGCGAAGACCGGATCGATGGTCATGTCCTCGGGGCGCATCGAGGTGCTGAGCCGCGTGGTGTAGGCGTGGCGCTCGACGAGCGCCTGGGCCTCGCGTCGAGGGGTCAGGATCTCGTCTTCGAGCGCGCGGACGAGGCCGGCCGGATCGTAGCGCGACGGCTCCTCGCAGCGGCTGCCCGAGGCCAGGCAGTTGAGGTACCTCTGGGAGTCGATGCCGCTCGGGGGATCGATGTGGCGCGCGAGGATCTCCTGCAGGAGCGCGCCCGGCGGGTAGCCGCGGAGCTGGAGCTGCTGCACGAAGTCCGCAGGGCTCGCCGTCTCGAGGTCCGCGATGTCGGGCAGGTCGAGCGTGAGGGTCGGGGTCGTCCCCGCGTAGTCCGTGGCGAACGCGCGTCCCCCGAGCTCCTGTACGCGAGCCTGTACTCGGGTGTCCCACGTGGCGCCGCGGGTCCAGAGCTGGAAGTCGAGGGGCACGTCCGCGTGGGCGTAGTTCGTCGAGCGCGCCGGGCGGTCGGCCAGATGGAAGAGCGCGATCGGGAGGTTCGGATCCGACGCGATCGGCGTCAGACGGATCGGCAAGCAGGCCTCGTCCGTGGGAAGGCGCATGACGACGGGGCGGATCACCGAGCTGTTCCGGTTCGCGTTGAGGCGCAGCGCGACGAAGACGAAGCCCTGCTCCGCGTACGGGCCGAGGAGCTCCCCGCTCGCGTCCGGGATGTCGTAGCCGTTCATCTGCAGCCACTCGATGACCTCGGGGGCCGTGGACGCGCTCAGGACAACGGTGTCGTAGGGGCCGACAACGCCCTCCGAGTGCACGGTCACCCCGGGGCTGGCGCCGCCGTCGAAGCGCGCGATCGCGGCGTCGTTCCCGCCGCTGGAGGCGGGCGAGGCAGCGGACCCGCAGCCGACGCTGCAGCCCGGGCCGGGGTACTCGCACGCGAGCCGAGCGCACTGGCCCTCGACGGCGTCTCGAAGCGCGAACGTCGGCTCGGTCTGGGCGATCAGCTGCTGGAAGAGGGCGTCGGTGCCGACGGCGATCTCGTCCGGCGCCACCGGCACGGGGAGGATCCACGCGAAGTCCTCGTCTCGGCCGGAGTAGGTGATCTGGACCGCCATGGTGATCGAGCCGTCCGGCTCGTAGCCGTACACGACGGTCTCCCGCGCCTGGTTGATCGGGCTCGAGGAGCAGAAGAAGCCGCCACAGGCGGAGGCCTGCGAGATCGGCGAGGCGCCCAGGGCGAGAAGGAAAGCGACAGTCGCGTATCTCATCTCGAGGGCAACGAGCAGGTCTCATGCCACTTCGTCGCCGCGGCAAGGGCGGCCAGTGACACGTGCCGTTCCGTGCCTCTGAGCCACCCCGACGCGCCGCTGTCGCTGCATCAATACGAGCCTGCCGCTTGCATCGATCCGATGGTGCCGTACAACGGAGCCCTCGGGGGGGAATGGTGTGGGGTCCCCGTAGAGGAACAGTCATGAGTCACCCCAGTTCAGGTCCGGCGCCCAGGAGCTCGCTCGGCATCGACCTCGGGACCACTCACACGGTCCTCGCGCATCGCTCGGAGGTGCTCCCCGTGAGCCGTGAGCCGGGGCGCGAGACGCTGCTTCCGTCGGTGGTCGCACATCCTCCGAGCGGTGAGGAGCTGGTCGGCTGGTCGGCGCGCAGCCGCCGGACCATCGACCCGAGGCATACGCTGACGTCGACCAAGCGCCTGATCGGCGCGCGCTCCGGGAGCTATCGCGCCAAGCGCTTCGCCGAGCGCCACCCGTACGAGATCGTCGACGTCGACGGCCACGCCGCGCTCCGGACCCGCGTGGGCTCGGTCCTCCCCACGCAGGTGGCCGCGTCGGTGCTCCGCGAGGCCTGCGCGGTGGCTGGGTTCGAGCCCTCGAGTCACTTCGCGGTCATCAGCGTCCCCGCCGGCTTCGAGGCCGAGGAGCGGGCCGCCACCCTCGAGGCGGCGCGCGCCGCCGGGTTCCCACAGGCCCGCCTGATCGAGGAGCCGGTGGCGACGGCGGTGGCGTATCTCGAGCGATCGAGCGTCCGCTACGCGACGATCTACGACCTCGGCGGAGGCACGTTCGACCTCGCGGTCGTCGACTGCACCCGCTACCCGTTCCGCGTGATCGGACACGGCGGCGACCCCTACCTCGGCGGCGACGACGTCGACCGCGCGCTCGCGACGCGCGTCGCCGATCGTGTCCTGCGCACCCAGCGCTGGGACCTGGCCAGCGATCCCGAGACGTTCGCGCGGCTGACGGTGCACGCGGAGGACGCGAAGATCGCGCTCGGGACCGCGGAGGAGACGTCGCGGCCGCTCGACGAGATCGACGCGGCCGCCCCCAACGCGTCGCCCGTCGTCTTCGACCGCGCGATGTTGACGGAGATCACCACCGACGTCGTGCGACGCACGTTCGTGGTCTGTGACCACGTTCTCGCGGACGCGGGCCTGCGCGCGCGCGACATCGACGCGGTCTTCCTCGCCGGTGGCTCGACCGCGCTGCCGGGGCTCGGCGACATGGTGGGCTCGTACTTCGGCAAGCGCCCTCGCTTCGACCTCGACCCCATGGAGGTCGTGGCGCGGGGAGCGAGCCTGGCGGCGGTGCGGCCGGACCTGCACCGATTGCTCGAAGCGGACGGATACGCGGCCTGATGCGGCGCCCGTGGCCGCGGTGACCCCGGCTGTGGTTGAATGTGCGAGAAGATGCGCCGCGCGCCGATCCGCGCTCGGCTGCTTCTCGTAGGAGCCCCCGTGACCGCGGACGTGACGATGCGCGACGCCCTCGCGGTGGCGCGGGTGGAGGAGCTGCGAGGCGTGGGCCTCGACGGCGCCTGCTACCTCACCGAGGCCGGCGGCGCGAGCGCCGAGATGTGGCGCCTCGAGCCGACGGCGATCGACGCCGCCGCGCGCCGCAGGCTGCGCGCGCTCGCGCAGCTGTCCCACCCGAACCTGGTGCGCATCGCCGAGCTCAGCCTCGACGAGCCGCGGCCGACCCTGCGCCTCGCGGAGGGGCGTCACGAGTGGGAGGCGCTGGCGTCCATCGGCGACCTGCGCGCCGCGCTCGGCGGTCTGGCGGGCGCCCTCGCGGCCGCGCACAAGCTGGATGTGGTCCACGGCGCGCTCGGCCCCGCGGCCGTGGGCGTCGACGCCGAGGGCCAGCCGGTGCTGGACCTGACGCGGCTGCGCGTGCGGCCCGGGCAGCCTCCGCCGTTGGCTCCGGAGCTGGCGCAGGGCGCGACGCCCTCGGCCGCGGCGGACGTGTGGGCGCTGGGGCACATGCTCGCCGCGCTCCCGGGCGCGGACGCGCTGCCGGAGCTCGCACGCATGTGCGACCCGGATCCGGAGCGCCGCCCGCGCGCGGCCGAGGTCGCGGGTGCGCTCGGCGCCGCCCCCGGCCTGGTCGCCCCGGCGCCGCCCGTCGGCGAGAGCGACGCCGCGCGCTTCGGCATCCCCGAGCAGCTCGGCGCGTACGCGCTCGACGAGCAGATCGGGGCCGGCGGGATGGGGCGCGTGTTCCGTGCGCGCGACGTGGCGAGCGGTGACGAGGTCGCCCTGAAGGTGCTCCTGTCCAACTGGGCCAAGGACCCCGAGCTCGTCGCGCGCTTTCGCCGCGAGGCCCGGGTGCTGGCCCAGGTCGAGAGCCCCTACGTGACCCGCTTCGTCGCCGCCAACGAAGACGAGGGCTTCCACTACCTCGTGATGGAGCTCGCGAGCGGGCAGAGCGCGGAGGCCCTCCTCAAGGAGCGTCGGCGCCTGGACGTCGATCTGGCGGTCGGCGTGCTGTGCGACGTCAGCCGCGCGGTGGGCGAGATGCACGCGCTCGGCCTCGTCCACCGCGACATCAAGCCGGCGAACATCCTCGTCGACCAGGACGGCCCGGAGCCGGTCGTGAAGCTCTGCGACTTCGGCATCGCGCGCAAGGTCTCCCCCGAGCCCGAGCAGCAGCTCACCCAGGCCGGCGCGCCCGGTACGCCCTCCTACATGTCCCCCGAGCAGGTCGAGGGGCGGACGGTCGACGCGCGCACGGACGTCTACGCGCTCGGCGCGACGCTCTACTGTCTGCTCGCGGGGAGGCCGCCCTTCGTCGGCACCGCGCACATCGTGATGATCGCGCACCTGAGTGACGAGCCGACGCCGCTCCGTGACCACGATCCTTCCATCCCTCAGGCCGTCTCCGACGTGGTGATGAGGTGCCTCGCGAAGTCGCCCGACGAGCGATACGCGGACGCGAACGCGCTGCACGAGGCGTTGCACGCGGCGTGGCGGGGCGCGACCGAGCAGACGATCGCGCTGCCGCAGCCGCACGGCCTCGAGGGCAAGCCGCGGGTCTACGACTTCGCGTGGCCGCTGCGCGCGGATCCCGAAGAGCTCTGGCCGCACGTCTCCAACACCGAGCGCCTCAACCGCGCGGCGGGGCTCGACGACGTGGAGTGGACCCACTCGACGGGCGAGGGCTACGTGCAGACGGAAGGGAGCTTCCGTGCCGCGGGCATGGAGCTGCGCTGGCGAGAGAACCCCTTCGAGTGGGTGGCGCCGCGCCGCCTCGGGGTGGTGCGCGAGTACGTGGCCGGCCCCTTCGAGTGGCTGCGGAGCACGGTCGAGCTGACGCCGCGCGAAGGGGGAGGCACGGAGCTGCGCCACAAGATCGAGATCCGCCCGCGCGGGCTCCTGGGCGTCGCGGCGGCCACCGTCGAGGTGGGCATGCGGCTCCGGCGCGGGCTCGAGCGGGTCTATCGCCGGATCGACACCGCCTGCATGACCGCGCGCGAGAGCGCGCGCCCGGGCTCGATGCCGCCGGTCGATCCGTTCGAGCCGCCGCAGCGGGCGACCGATCGGCTGCGGGCGAGGGTCGACGGGCCCCTCGAGCGGGTGGTCGAGCGCGGCGGGGATCCGCACGTGGCCGAGGCGCTGGCGAGCCACGTGTGCACCGCGCCCGCGCAGCGGCTCGGGCGGCTCCGCCCCCGCGCGTGGGCGCGCGCTCACGGCTTCGAGGAGTCGCTCGTGGTCGACACGATGCTGCTGGCCGCGGACGAGGGCCTGCTCGAGGTGCTCTGGGACATCCTCTGTCCGTCGTGTCGGATCCCGAGCGGGATCGAGGAGTCGCTTCGGGCGCTCGGAGAGCACGGCCGGTGCGAGGTCTGCGACCTGGACTTCGAGCTCGACATGGCCCGCTCGGTGGAGCTGGTGTTCCGGGTTCACCCCTCCATCCGGCCCGCCGACGTCGGCGTCTATTGCATCGGCGGCCCCGCGCACTCGCCGCACGTGGTGGCCCAGGTGCGGCTGGTCCCGAGAGAGCGCTTCGCGCTGTCCCTGGATCTCGCGCCGGGGAGGTTCCACGTCACGGGCCGCGGGCTCCCGCAGCGCTGGTCGTTCACGGTGGACGAGCGCGCCGTCTTCGAGCGCTGGGATCTGCCGCTTCGCGAGGGCGCGTCGCCCGACGTGCCGCGCAGCCTCCGGCCCGGTCGCGTGCAGATCCTCCTGACGAACGACTTCGAGCAGGAGGTCGTGGTGCGGCTCGAGCGCGCGACCCTCCGAGACGACGCCGTGACGGCGGCGGACGCGGCGGCCTCTGCGCTCTTCCGGGACCTCTTCCCGGATCAGGTCCTGGCGCCGGAGCGCCTCGTGGCCATCGCGGACGTCGCGCTGCTCTTCGCGCGCGTGGTCGACGCGCTCGACCGCTTCGAGCGCGAGGAGACCGAGGTCCATCGCGAGCTGGTCGCGCTCTCGAGCGAGGTGGAGGCGGCGGCGCATCTCGAGGGAGGCGCGCTCGTGAAGCTGCACGGCGACGGGGTGATGGCCGTCTTCTCCGACCGGGTCGCCGCGGTCCGCGCGGCGCTGCGGGTCACGCGCCCCGACGCCACGGTCGGGCTCGGCCTGCACGCGGGCCCCGCGCGCATGACCTCCATCGGTGGCCAGCTCGACTACTTCGGCAAGACGCTCCACCTCGCCGAGCACATCAGCCGCGTCGCGCACGCGGGCGAGCTCGTCGTCAGCGAAGCCCTGCTCGAGGACCCGCGCATGGTCGCGCTCTTCGCCGAGGGCACCGAGACGCTCGGCTACGTGCGCGTGGGGAGCCTGCTCGCCGGCCGACTCCGCACCCGCGCGCTGCAGCACGCGAGCTGAGGGCTCGCGCCGCGGCGTCCAGGGGTGACGTGCGTCCGCCTCCATAAAGCGACAGTTGACAGTGTCGCATTAGGTGTCACCATGTCTCCGTGACGGACGAGGCTCGATACGGCATCGCGGAGCTCGCCGAGCGGGGCGGGGTCTCGCGGCGGACCGTGCGGTACTACGTGCAGCGTGGGCTCCTCCCTCCGCCCACCGGGGTCGGGCGGGGCAAGCACTACACGGAGGCGCACCTCGAGGCGCTGGTGCGGGTGCGGGAGCTGCAGGAGGCGGGGGCCAGCCTGGCCGAGATCCCGGCGCGGGCGGAGGGCGCGGTCGAGCTCTCGTCTACGCCCGAGGTAGAGCAAACGACTTGGACACGCGTCGCGGTCGGCGACGGGCTCGAGCTGCACGTGCGTGGGCGGCGACTGAGCGACGAACGGATCCGCGCATTGCAGATCGCGATTTCAGGCGTGATCGGGGAGGAAGAATCATGAACGCGAAGCTCCAGGCAGGTCTGTTCGCGGGGGCGCGCGCCGTCCCGCTCGAGGGCGTGAAGATCGAGGCCGTGATGCGCGGCCCGTGCGTCGAGGTCACCGTCACGCAGCGCTACCGCAACGCGGAGCCGGACCCCATCGAGGCGGTCTACGCCTTCCCGCTCGAGGAGGGCGCGGCGGTGTGCGGGTTCGCGGCGAAGGTGGGCGAGCGGCTCGTGCGCGGCCGCGTCGAGGAGCGCGACAACGCATTCGAGATCTACGACGACGCGATGATGGAGGGTCACGGCGCGTACCTGCTCGACCAGGAGCGGCCGGACATCTTCCGCGCGTCGGTGGGCAACCTGAACCCCGGCCAGGCGGTGGAGCTGCAGATCCGGTACGTGACGCTCGCCCGGTGCGAGGGGGAGGCGACGCGCCTCCAGATCCCGACCACGATCTCGCCGCGCTACGTGCCGGCGAGCTCCCCGAAGGACGTGGGCGAGGCAGAGGTGGGCGAGCCGGACGCGGAGGTCGTCAACCCCGAGCGCTGGCCCCGGGTTCCGTACGGGCTCTCGCTCTCGGTGGACGTGCAGACCGCGGGGCTGCGGCGCGTGGAGTCTCCCAGCCACCCGGTGCGGGCGACGCTGCGCGACGAGGGCGGGCTCGTGGAGCTGGGGCAGGACGAGACGGCGCTGGATCGAGACTTCGTGCTGCTCGTCGAGACGAAGGCGCCGCACGCGCCGTTCGCGGAGGTGGCCCGCGAGGAAGACGGGCGCCGCGTCGCGCTGGTGAGCTTCCTGCCCGATCTCGCGCCGGACCCGAGCCGGGGCCACGAGGTGGTCTTCGTGCTCGACTGCTCGGGCTCGATGGGCGGTGACTCCATCGCGCAGGCCCGCCGCGCGCTCGCGCTCTGCGTCCGGGCGCTGTCCCCGAAGGACACGTTCCAGATCGTGCGCTTCGGCTCGCGGCACGAGTCGCTGTGGCGGGCGCCGCGGGCCTACGACGACGCGGCGCTCGAGGAGGCGGCGGCGTACGTCGACCGCATCGACGCCGATCTCGGGGGCACGGAGATCCTCTCGCCGCTCACCGCGGTGCTCGAGCGCGCGCCCGACCCGGAGCGGCCGCGCCGCGTGCTGCTGTTGACCGACGGGCAGGTCTCGAACGAGGACCGGGTGATCGCGCTCGCGAAGGCGCACGCGTCGACGGCGCGGGTCTTCACCTTCGGCATCGGCGCGGGCGCGTCGGAGCACCTGGTGCGCGGGGTCGCGCGGGCCTCTCGGGGCGCGACGGAGATGATCTACCCGGGCGAGCGCATCGAGCCGAAGGTGCTCCGCATGTTCGCGCGGGTGCAGACCCCGGCGCTCGACGACGTGCGCGTGGACTGGCAGGGCCTCTCGGTGGAGCAGGCGCCCGGGCGCACGCCGCCGCTCTTCGCCGGCGACGCGCTGACGCTCTTCGCGCGCATCGAGGCGGGTGACGCGTCGGAGGTCGTGCTGCGCGCGGGCGAGCAGCGCTGGACGGTGCCGCTCGACCTCGAGCGCGCGGCGACGGGCGACGCCATCCCGGTGCTCTGGGCGCGCGAGAAGATCCGCGACCTCGAGGAGGGCGAGCCGCGCCGAGGCTCCGCGCAGCGCCGTGGATCCGGGGAGGACCGGAAGAAGGCGCAGCTCGTGGAGCTGGGCGTGCGCTACGGGCTGACCAGCAGCGCGACGAGCTACGTCGCGGTGGAGGAGCGCGCCGACGCGGACCGCACGGACGGGCCGGTGCAGCTGCGCAAGATCCCCATCGCGCTGACGAAGGGCTGGGGTGAGCCGACGCGCTCGGCGGCGGGGGCGATGCCGACGATGTCGGTGGCCGCGCCCATGGCGCCCGCGCCGATGATGGGCGCGCCGAGCGTGGGCGGCCCCCAGGGCGCGCCGCCTCCGCCCCGCATGGCCCCGCCCCCGCCCCCGTCTGGAGGCGCGCCGCGTCGCCGGAAGTCCGCCAAGCGCGCGGCGCCCGCGGAGATGACCTTCGACGCCGCGCTGCACGAGGCGGCGGAGCCGGCTCCGGTGGACCGTGTGTTCGACCTGCTCATGACCCAGAAGGCCGACGGTCGCTTCGAGCGCTCGGCGGTGCTGGACGCGTGGCTGGGAGCGGACCGGGTCGCGAAGCTCGACGCGGCGCTGACGAGCCACGGCGACGGCGTCATCACCGCCCTGGTCGTCGCGCTCCTCGAGCGGGAGGCGGCCGACCGCGAGGACGAGTGGCGCCCCGCCGTGACCAAGGCGCGCGCGTGGCTCGCCGCGAACCCTGTGGACTTCGATCCAGCGAGCGTGATCTAGCTACTTGTACTCGATCAAACCGCGTCGACGGCCGCGCAGGCGGTTGACGTGGTACTCGAGCGCGCCGGCCGCCTCGGGGAGCTTGCCCAGCGTGGTGAAGACCGCGTAGGGGAGGGCGTCCTCGAGGGGGCGGCCGCGCTCGAGCGTGTGCTTGAGGACGCGGGCCGCGCTCACCGGGTAGCCGGCGAGCAGACCGAGGCTCAGCCCCATGGTGGGGATCGCGCCGAGCGTCGCGGCGGCGGGGAGGGCCGCGCCCCACATGAGGATGCGGCGCGTCTCGATCACCCAGTGACGCTCGGGCGGCGCGCCGTGGATCGCCGCGCCCTCCGCGTACGCGTGGCCGCTGCGCTTGGCGCGCTTCCACCACTGCGAGAACTTCGTCATCGCCGCGTCGTGCAGGGTCATCTCGAGGTCGAGCCGCTCGATCGCGAAGCCCGCCTGGCGAAGCCGCACGCACAGCTCCGGCTCCTCGCCCGCGATGAGGGTCTCGTCGAAGCCGCCGACCTCGGCGAAGGCGGCGCTCTTCATCATCGCGTCGCCGCCGCACGCCTTCGCCTCGCCGACCGGGGTGTCCCACTCGATGTCGCAGAGGCGGTTGTAGAGGGTCGCGTCCGGGTGACGCTCGCGTCGCCGACCGCAGACCACGGCCAGGTCCTCGCGCTCACCGAGCCGCGCGCGGGCCCCCTCGAGCCATCCCTCGACGACCTCGCAGTCGCCGTCGACGAACTGGACGTGAGCGAGATCCTTCACGCGCTCGAACCCGGCGTTGCGGGCGCGCGCGGCCGTGAATGGGACGGACATGTCGAGCGCGACGACCTCGCAGCCGAGCCGCTCGGCCAGCGCGACGCTGCCGTCGGTCGAGCCGCTGTCGACGTAGACCACGCGCGCCACGCGATCGACGAGCGACTCCAGGCACGCGCGCAGGCGCTCGCCCTCGTTGCGGCCGATGGCGACCGCGCCGACGTCGTCCAGGCGGCTCACGGGCGCTCGTCGAGGAAGTTGTAGCGCACGAAGTCGCGGAGGAAGCGCGCCGGATCCGGGTCGTCCTTCTGCTGGATCTTCGCCCGCACCTTGAACGTGGCGAGCCCCACCGCCTGCGCGGTGTTCGCGGCCCAGGTGTAGGCCTTGCCGTGGTTCTTCAGGAAGTAGTGTCGGCGGCTGTCGAACCAGTAGCGCGGCATGGGGCGCTTCAGGTCTTTGAGCCCGGTGGAGGCGTGCCCGACGTGCTCGACCTTCGACTCGACGACGTACCAGGTCTCGAAGCCGGCGAGGCGCGCGCGGCGGCAGAGATCCGTCTCCTCGAAGTAGAGGAAGAACGTCTCGTCGAAGAGCCCGACGGTCTCGAGCGTCTCGCGGCGGATCATCATCGCCGCGCCGGCGAGCCAGTCGACGGGCCGGGTCTGGTCCGGGCGCGGACGGATCGGGACCTCCTTCTCGGGCAGCACCTTGGTCAGCGCGCCCAGCCGGAAGCTCCCGAGCACCTCCGACGCGAGGGTCGGGAAACGGAAGCTCGAGATGTGCGGCACGCCGTCCGAGCCGTGGAGCGCGCTGCCCGCGATGCCCGCCTCGGGGTGGTCGTCCATGAAGCGCACCAGCACCTCGATGGCGTCCTCGTGCGGGAAGGCGTCCGAGTTGAGCAGGAAGACGTAGTCGGGCTTCTCGTCCGAGGCGAGCGCGCGCCGCATCGCGAAGTTGTTGCCGGCGCCGAAGCCGCCGTTGTGGCCGCTCTGCATCACGACGACGTCGTCCATGTCGGCGCACGCCTCGCTCAGCGTCTCGAACGAGCCGTCCTGTGAGTCGTTGTCGACCACGTCGATGCGGTACGACTCGAGCCGCGCGCAGGCGCGCTGCGCCGCCGCGATGGCCTTCAGGGTCATCTCGGCGGTCTTGTAGTTCAGGATCACGCACTGAACGCGCATCGTCGTCTGCTCCGAGTCCGCGGCGCTCATTCCGCGGCGTTGCGTTCCGGGACGCGCAGCTCGGCCGGGCGTTGCCGCAGATCGGCCTCCGCCCGCTCGATCACCTCGCGCATCTTGCGCGCGAGGACCCGCACGTTCGGTTCCAGCACCATCGAGTCGTGGTCTCCAGGGACCTCGAAGACGTCTAGCCCCCGGACGTGGGGCGTCCACCCGTTGTCCTCGTAGACGTAGTCGCGATCGTGGTCGAGGAGGCGCCCGTTGCCGAGGTCGTACGCGACCTCGAGCGGGGGGCGGAAGAGCGTGAGGTGCCCGTCATAGGACTTCAGCTCGTAGCGGCCCAGCGCGCGCCGGAACGCCTGCTCGATCGCCTCGTCCTGGAACTCGGCCGGCGCCTGCTCGGGCTCGGCCTCTTCGAAGCGCTTGCGCAGCTTGCCCATCTCCCAGCGCCAGCGGTTGACGGCCCACTCGCCGACGTAGGACGCGCCCTTCTGCTGGAGCTGCTGCACCTGGATGAGCGCGCGGTCCTTCGGGCTCAGGCTCGGCGGCGGGAAGGGCAGCGGCGTGTCGAGCATGACCAGGAGCGGCACGTCCTCGCCCTGCGCGCGGAGGCGCTGCGCCATCTCGTAGGCGGTGATCCCGCCGCCGGAGAAGCCGCCGAGGAACCAGGGGCCGTTCGGGTGCACGGTGCGCATCTCGGCGAGGTACGCCTCGGCCATCTCGTCGAAGGTCTCGTGAGGCTGCTGGTCGCCGAAGAGCCCGCGCGCCTGGAGGCCGTAGATGCGCCGGTCCGTACCGACCAGGTGCGCGAGGTGGCGGAGGTTGAGCACGTTGCCGAACATGCCGGCCACGATGAAGAAGGGCGTCTTGGGGCCGCCGTCGCCCGGGTGCATCGGGACGAGGTGCGTGTAGCGCGTCTTCGGCGCCTCGGGCTTCTTCGCCTCGGCCCCCTCCGCGGCCCCACCGGCGGCCGCGCCGCCGATGCGCTCCTTGATCAGCGCGCCGCAGCGCTCGATGGTCGGCGCCTCGAAGAGCACGCTGATCGGGAAGTCGATCTGGTACGCCTTCTTGACCTTCGCAAAGAGCCGCACCGCGATGAGCGAGTGGCCGCCGAGGTCGAAGAACGAGTCCTGGACGCCGACGGTGTCGATGCCGAGGAGGTCCTGCCAGAAGCCGACGAGGGTGCGCTCCACCTCGTCCCGCGGCGCGACGAACTCGCTGTCGAGATCGGGGCGCGCCAGCTCGATGCCGCCTTCGCCCGTCTCCCGCGTCAGCCCGCGGTCGGCCTGCGCGATGAGCCCCTCGAGGTCGAGCGAGCTGACGTAGACCTGCGGGCGCGGCGGCGCGGCGAGCACGCGGCCGAGCGCCTCCTGACCCTCGCGCGGGAGGATGCCGCGCTCGAGGTTGCGCGCGAGCTGCTGCTCCGCCGGCGAGGGCTCCCGCTCGGTCTCCTCCAGCTCCACGTCGCGCGGGCTCGGGCGGCTCTTGACAGTGAAGTCCGCGCTGCCCGCCATCTTGCGCAGCGCGAGCCGGTCGACCTCGACGAGGACGTTGCCCTCCTCGTCGGCGAGGGTGACGTCGAAGTAGACGAACTCGGAGTCGTCGCGGTTCTCGCCGTGGTTGCGGACCCAGCTGACGAGCCGCGGGGAGAGATCGCGCAGCACCCGCACCCGCTCGTAGCTGACCGGGACCCAGAGCGCGTCCGCGTGGTAGCCGTCGATGAGCTCCATCGCCCAGCCCGTCGCGATGTCGAGGAGCGCGGGGTGCAGCCCCATCGCCTCGGTCTCGCTCGCGTACGCGTCCTTCAGGGCGAGGTGCCCGAGCGCCTCGTTCTCGCCGAACGCGCCTCGCCGGAGCACGCGCCAGCGCTCGCCGAAGCGCAGATGCGCCTCCTGAGGCGTGCGGATGCCGTCAGGGTCCTCGGCGAGCGTCTTTCGGGTGCAGCGCGCCTCGATCTCGGCCACGGGCACGCGCCCGGGGACCTCGAGCGGGCGGATGGCGAGGTGCGCCTGCGCGTGCAGCTCCCAGCCGGGGCGTCCGTCCAGCTCGAGGTGGCCGCGCACCTCGAAGGCGTAGCCGCGCCGGGTGGGGCGGAGCTTCACGCGGACGTCTCGCTCCGCGTCGTCCGAGACCGCGAGCGGACGGATGAAGAAGAGGTCCTCCACCTCGAACGGGCCCTGCTCGCCCGAGGCGCGCAGCGCGGCGCGCGCCAGCTCGAGGTAGCCCGTGCCGGGGATGAGCGCGTGGCCCGCCTTGGTGCGGTGGCCGTCGAGGATCCAGTCCTCACGCGGCGAGATCGTCGCCTGCAGGACGGCCTCGCCGCGCGCGTCGCGGACCCGCTGTGACAGCAGCGGGTGGTTCGGCTGCTCGCCGACCGGCTCGCCCGCGTGGGCGCTCGCGTCGTCCGTGAGCTGCGCGGCGGCCATGCCGACCTGGCTCCAGATCCCCCAGTGCACCGAGGTGACCCGCGTCGGCCCGCCCGCCTTGCTCTCCGCGTAGGCGTCGAGGAAGGTGTTCGCGGCGACGTAGTCGACCTGGCCCGCCGGCGCGGTCGCGGTGGAGGTCGAGCTGAAGAGCACCATGAAGTCCAGCGCGGCGTCGCTCGACACGCCGTCGACGAAGACCTGGTCGAGCACCATCGTGCCCTGGATCTTCGGCGTGAAGACCTCGTCCACGCTCGCCTGCGTCTTGAGCGCGATGAGGTCGTCGTCGACCACGCCCGCCGTGTGCAGGACGCCGTGCACGGCGCCGAAGCGCTCCCGCGCGCGCTGCGCCGCGTCCTGCATCTCCTCGAGGTTGGTCACGTCGGCGCTGAGCACCAGCACCTCGCCGCCCGCGTCCTCCACGTCGAGGAGGCGCCGCAGCCGCTTGCTGATCCGATCCTCCGCGCCGTGCTGTCGCATCCACGTCGCCCACTGGTCCCGGGGCGGCAGCGGGGTGCGGCCGAGCAGGACGAGCTTCGCGCCGCAGCTGCGCGCGAGGTACTCGGCCATGGTCAGCCCGAGACCGCCGAGCCCGCCGGTGAGGAGATAGACGCCGCCCTGCCGGAGCGCGGTGGGCATGCCCTCGAAGGGGAGGAGCGGGACGCGCTCGACGACCTGCGTGAAGCGCTTCTCGCCGCGGAGCGCCACCACCTCGTTCTTCGGGGGCGAGCGCAGCTCGTCCTCGAGGTGCTGCGCGAGCTGGTCCAGCTCGCTCTCCACGCGCTTGCGGCCGCCGAACGGGTCGACCAGCGCCATGCGGAGCGTGCCGCCGAAGAGCTTGTCGCTCTTCTCGGGCAGCCGGACGTCGATGGCGGCGGCGGTGACGTCCTCGAGCTCCCGCGGCATCACGCGCACGGGGCCGAGCACGGTGGCCCGGTCGGGGAAGGGGACGGGCTCGTCGCCGACGCGCTGCGCGCCCTCGGTCACCACCGTGACGTGAAGGGGCGGCACGCTCTCGTCGGCCAGCGCCTGGGCGAAGAAGAAGAGGCTGAAGAACCCGCGCTCCTGGTGGTGGTGGTAGCGGCTCGAGCCGGGGCGCACGCTGGCCTCGGCCTCGAGCAGCCACAGATGCACCACCCGGTCGGGCGTCTTGCCGCCCGCGACGAGCGACTCGACCAGCGCGGTGTAGCCCTCCTTGCCGCGCTCGGGGCTGAGCGCGTACTCGGTCTCGCTCTTCTCGTGGTAGGCGTCGCCGGGGTAGACGCTGATGACGCGGTCCCCCTTCGCCTCGAGCCGGGCGCGCAGGCGCCGCCCGACGCCGGCCGCGTCCATGAAGATCAGCCAGGTGTGTCGCTCGCCCGCGTCCCTCGGATCAGCGAGCGAGGGCTTCCAGAACGGGCGCCAGCCCCAGTCCTCCACCGCCTCGATCTTGGGCAGGTCCAGCGCGTCCTCTTCGACGCGGACCTTGCCCGGCTCGAGGAAGTACGGCTTGTGGTTCCACGCGTAGGTCGGCAGCTCGACGCGGCCGCGCTCCTCGCCCTCCCAGAGGCGGTCCCAGTCGAAGTCCGCGCCCGACGCCCAGGCGCGCCCCAGCGCGGAGAGGAAGTAGACGTCGTCGTCGACCTCCTGGTCGCGGTGGCGCACGGTCGGGAAGGCGTTGTGCGCGCCCTTGCGGAACGACGGATGCTGCTTCGAGAGCGAGCTGAGCGCGCGCCCCGGTCCGCACTCGATCAGGCACCGGCTGGGGGACTCGAGGAGGGTCGCCACGTCGTCGGCGAAGCGCACCGTGCTCCGCAGATGCGTCACCCAGTACTCGGGATCGGTGGCCTGCTGATCGGTGATCCAGGTGCCGGTCGTGTTGCTGAGGAAGGGCAGCTTCGGGGCGCTCAGCGGGATGGAGCGCAGGTAGTCGCCGAAGGCGCCGAGGATGGGCTCGAGCTGCCGCGAGTGCGCGGCGGTCGGGATCGCGAGTCGACGGGCCTCGACGTCCTCGAGGCTCTCCAGGTTCTTCGCGAGCGCGTCGATGGCGGCCGGCGGGCCGCTGACCACCGTCATGTCGGGCGCGTTGAGCACCGCGAGGTCCAGGTCGTCGGTCATCAGCGGCTTCAGCTCGTCGGGGGGCAGGCTGACCGAGAGCATCGCGCCCTCTTCGGTCTTCTCGAAGAGCTGCCCGCGGAGCACCACGAGCCCGAGGCAGTCCTCGTAGCGCATGACGCCCGCGAGGTGCGCGGCGGTGTTCTCGCCCAGGCTGTGCCCGAGCAGAGCCTCGGGCTTCACGCCCCAGCTCTCGAGCAGCCTCGCCATCGCGACGCTGGTGATGAAGATGGCCGGCAGCTGGTTGACCATCCGGTCCAGCTCGTCCTCGACCTGCTCGTCCTCGACCTGCGCCTCCTCGCCCTTCGCGCAGAAGATCAGGGGCCGCAGGTCGATGCCGTGCTCGGACTTCAGCCGATCGAGCCCGCGGTCCATGTGCTCGCGGAACACGGGCTCTCGCTCGTAGAGGTCCGCCGCCATGCGCGGGAACTGCGCGCCGCCGCCCGGCAGGAGGAACACGACCGACGTCTTCTCGGGCGCGACGTGGCTGAAGACGCGGCGCGGGTCGGCCTCGTCGAGCAGCTGCGCCGCCTCGGCGTGGCTCGACGCCGAGAGCACCCGGCGGCGCTCGAACGCGCGGCGGCCGTGGTGCAGCGTCCACGCCACGTCGGCCAGGCTCTGCTCGGGTCGCGCGCGCAGGTGCGCCGCGAGGCGCCGGCTGCCCTCGTCGAGGCTGTGCTGGCTCTTCGCGCTCAGGGTGATCAGCTGCGCCGCGCGCTGGCTCGGCGCGGGCTCCGGCATGCCGGGGGGCTCCTGCAAGACGACGTGCGCGTTCGTGCCGCCGACGCCCAGCGAGTTGACCGCCGCGCGCCGGGGGTGCGCCTCGGGCGCGGGCCAGTCCTCGAGCCGGTCGGCCACGCGGAAGGGCGAGCTGGCGAAGTCGACCGTCGGGTTGGGCTTCTCGAAGTTGAGGGTCGGCGGGAACTTGGCGTGCTTGAGCGCGAGCACGGCCTTGATGAGGCTCGCCGCGCCGGCCGCGGTGTCGAGGTGGCCGATGTTGGACTTGATCGAGCCGATCCGGCAGAAGCCCGTGTCCTCGGTGTGGGCGCGGAAGGCCTGGGTCAGCGCCTCGACCTCGATGGGGTCGCCGAGGTACGTGCCGGTCCCGTGGCACTCGATGTACTGGATGGTGCGCGGGTCGACGTTGGCGAGCCCGTAGGCCTCGACCATGCAAGCCGCCTGGCCGTCGACGCTCGGCGCGAGGTAGTTGACCTTGGTGGAGCCGTCGTTGTTGATGGCGCTGCCGCGGATGACCGCGTGGATCACGTCGCCGTCGTCGAGCGCGTCCTCGAGCCGGCGGAGCGCCACGACGCCCGCGCCCGAGCCGAAGATGGTTCCCTGCGCGCGGTGATCGAACGCGTGGCAGTGCCCGTCCGGCGAGAGGATCTCGCCCTCCTGGTAGAAGTAGCCGCGCCGCTGGGGCAGCTCGATCGTCACGCCGCCGGCGAGCGCGAGGTCGCACTCCCGGCTCAGGAGCGACTGGATGGCGAGGTGCGTGGCGACGAGCGAGGTGGAGCAAGCGGTCTGGACGCCGAGCGCGGGGCCGCGCAGATCGAGGAGGTAGCTGACCCGCGTGGAGAGGAAGTCCTTGTCGTTGCCCGTGTGGCGCAGGAGGAACATGCCCACGTCCCGGACGAGCTCGGGGTGGGTGCAGAGGTGGAAGTAGAAGTAGCTGCCCATGCCGCAGCCGCCGAAGACGCCGATGGGCCCCTCGAAGCGCTCCGGCGGGTGCCCGGCGTGCTCGAGCGCCTCCCACGCCACCTCGAGGAACTGCCGGTGCTGCGGATCCATGATCAGCGACTCCTTCGGCGAGAAGCCGAAGAACTCACCGTCGAACATCTCGAAGCGGTCGAGGGGCGCCCCCGACTTCACGTAGTTCTTCTGCCGCAGGTTCTCGGGGCTCTCGCCCGCCGCGAGCAGCTCCTCATCGCTGAAGCGGCGGATCGATTCGACCCCGCCCTCGAGGTTGGACCACAGCTCCTCGAGCGTGTGGGCGCCCGGCACGCGGGCCGACATGCCCACGATGGCGATGTCCGATTCGAAGACCTCGTACTCGTCCGACATGTTTCCTTTTCCGGTCGCGTCCGCGCCCCCCGAGCCATCGTCCGTAGTCGCGGGACCGGAGCATGGTGGCCGGTGCACAAGTACGCAACGACCCGCTTCGTTCAATGCCGGCGGATGTTTCGCACCGGCATCTTCGGACCGTACTTAGGCGCGGAGTGCCCTCCGTACATCAGGAGCGTCAGGACGCGTCCGCGATGAGGTCGAAACGGCTCGAGGAGCTCGAGCATGCGCGCGTCGTCGCCGCGCGGCTCTCCCGTGAACGCGAAGCTCACCGTGTTGGGGATGTGGTAGTCGCCCACCGGGATCGCGTCGGGGTCACCGAACACGCCGCTGAGCACGGTGCCCGTCGTCCAGGGGCCGATGCCGCGCATCGCGAGCAGTCGGCTCTCCGCGAGCTCCGCGCCCTGCTGGGCCAGCCCCTCGATGCGCTTCGCGCGGCGCACCACGTCGAGGATCACCTGGGCGCGCTTCCGCTCGATGCCGTAGGCATGCAGATCGTAGTAGGCGAGGCCGCGGAGTCGCTCGGGAGACGGGTCGACCCAGAGCTCGGGGGCGGGCCCGGGGGCGGGCTCGCCGTGGCGCCGCAGGATCTGCTGCCAGCTCCGGCCGGCGCCTTTGCCCGTGACTTTCTGCGACACGATGGTGGGCAGGAGGCGCTCGAGGACGCGGCCCGTTCGTCCGAAGCGGAGCCCCTCGAAGCGCCGGAGGAGCGGGGCGACGACGGGATCATCGGTCTGGAAGGACTCCGGGTCGTCTCGGCCCCCGAGGTGCTCGAAGGCGCGCTCGAGCGCGTGCTCCGCGCCGGGGCCCCACGCCTCACAGTCCACGGCGTCCGCGGCGGCCGGGCGGTACGCGATGGTCGCGGGGCCGTCGGGCGTGCGGAAGGCGCACCACATGGTCTCGCCGTCCCGCCGCATCCCGGGGTCACGCGCGAAGAGGCGAAAGCGCCTCACCGTACGGACCAGGTCCACGGGGCCCGGCAGCGAGACGCGTCGGCGCAGCGGCTCCACGTCTCCTCGCTACCACGCGGGCGTCCTCACGGGAACCCGCGCGCATTTCGCGCTATGACGCCGGCTCGGAGGTTACATGGCTTGGACTCGCGCGCTCCTCTTCGCTCTGCTCTCCCTCGCCGTCGGCTGTGACGGCGGCGGGCCCGCGGACTCGGGCATCGACAGCGGCCCGGCAGACGCCGGCGCGGACGCGGCGCCGGACGCCGAGGCGGACTCCGGGATCTGCGACGAGTTCATGCCGGAGCTCTGCCCGCGCGAGTACCCGAACACGCCCATCAACCTCCGCGACCTCTGCCAGGTGTTCGCCGACGTGTTCTGCCGCGCCAACCAGAACTGCTGCACGCGGATCGAAGACCAGTACTCGTCCTACTCCACGTGCATCATGGACCAGGAGCAGCGCTGCGAGTTCGGCGAGCGACCCTTCGAGGTGCAGGCGAGCGTGACCGCGGGCGAGGCGCTCTACAGCGGCGGCGCGGCCGGCGACACGCTCGCGCGGCTCGGTCCGATGGCCGACGCGTGCGAGCCGGTGCGGCTCGGGCCGGAGCTCGACACGGCGTACACGGGCCTCATCGCGTCCGGCGAGGCGTGCGACGCGTGGCCCGAGTGTGAAGATCGCTCCTTCTGCCTGCCCTTCGGCGCGCCGGACGCGATCTGCCGCCTGGCGCCGAACGTGGGCACCGCGTGCACCTCGCACCGCGACTGCGCCACCCGCGACTACCGCTGCGGCAGCGACGGCATGTGCGCCGAGCGCCTCGCGGACGGGGAGAGCTGCCTCGACAGCTTCGAGTGCGAGAGCCTCCTCTGCATGGACGGCACCTGCGCCGAGTTCACCGGCGACACCGCCTTCTGCGTCGACCTCGACGGCCCCGGCGACGCCTTCGGCTACTGACGGGATCGTCAGCGCGGGAAGAGCGCGTCGAGCTCGGCCTCGAGATCTTCCGGGATCTCGACGTCGAGCGCGCCCAGGTTGTCCTCGAGCTGGCCGAGCTTGGTGGCGCCCGTGATCACGCTCGAGATCGCGTCGCGCCGAAGGCACCAGGCGAGGGCGAGCTGCGCCGGGGTGCAGCCGAGCTCCCGCGCGTGGGCGCTCAGCTGGCGCAGGCGAGGGCGCGTCTCGTCGGTGAGGACGTCGTCCAGCCAGCTCGTGTCCGCGCCGCGGGTGCCCTCGGGCACTCCGTCGTCGTACTTGCCGCTGAGCGCGCCGCCCGCGAGCGGGCTCCACACCACCAGCCCCATGCCGAGCCGGCTGGCGACCGGCAGGACGCGCTTCTCGATGTCGCGCTTCAGCAGGTTGTAGCGGGGCTGCTCCACGATGGGGGCGTGGTAGTTGCGCAGCCCACAGAGCGCGTGAGTCTTGAGCAGCGTCGAGGCGCCCCAGCAGCTCGTGCCCCAGTAGAGGACCTTGCCCATGCGCACGAGGTCGTCCATCGCGCGGACCGTCTCCTCGAGCGGCGTGTCGGGGTCCTCGCGGTGGCAGAAGTAAAGGTCGAGGTAGTCGGTGCCGAGGCGCCGCAGGCTCGCGTCGCAGCTCTCCATGATGTGCTTGCGGCTCAGCCCGCGATCGTTCGGGCCCTCGCCGGTCGGCCAGAAGCACTTGCTCGCGATCACCAGCGAGGAGCGGCGCACCTCGGGGAGCCACGCGCCGACCGCGCGCTCCGCGGCGCCGTCGTGACCGTAGACGTCGGCGAGATCGACGTAGTTGACGCCGCGATCGATCGCGCCGCGCAGGATCGTCTCGGTGGCGTCCTGGTCGACGCTCTCGCCCAGCGTCAGCCAGCCGCCGATGGAGATCGCGCTGACCTTCAGGCCGCTCGAGCCCAGCCGTCGGTATTGCATTCCGCGGTTATCGCACGAAGTAGGCCCGCCGCATCACCGTGCTCTGCTGCGGAGAGATGCGTCCCGCCTGCGCGGCCCAGAACATGAGCAGGTCGGCGCCCGCGCCGCGACACTCGCTCGGGAGCAGGAAGCCGTCTCCGTCGCGGTCGCGCGCGATGCGGCACTCCTCGGTGTCGGGGAACGGGTCGTTGACCTGGCCGTCGATCTCGCTCGTGTGGAAGAGGCCCATGTAGTGGCCGACCTCGTGGGCGATGACGAGCCCGATCTCGTCGAGCGGGATGAGGTCTACGCTGATCGCGACGCCGCTCGCGCCGTTGCCGGGCAGGACGTGGGGGCCGGGGATGCCGCTCGCGATGCCGAGCGCGCCCTCGATCGAGCGGACGAAGAAGATGGCGAGCCCCGGGCGGTTCTGCCCCGCCGTCAGCCGGTACATGTCGTCCAGCTCGTCCGGCACGCCGATGGGCCCGCTCGCGCCCTCGAGCACGGCGAAGTCGTCGCGCAGCGCGCCGAAGACCTCGTGCACGCGCAGCTCTCCGAGCTCGACCCCCGCGGCTCGCAAGACGGCTCCGGCGTCGGCCATCGCGCGGTTCAGCTCCGCCGGGGGACGACCTCCGCGCGCGGTCCAGTCGCCGCCGCCGACGAGGTAGGCGTCGACGTCGATGACGCGGCCTTCGCCCGAGCGCTGGACGACGAAGCGCTCGAGCGGCGTGCGCGCGCCGGCGCCGAAGGAGACGGTGAAGCCGCGGCGCTCATCGGGCGTGTTGGGGCCGTTCGGGTAGAGCAGCGTGACCGTGTCGGTGATCGTCAGCGCGCCGGCTCCCCACACCGGCGCCGGCCCGTCGGCGGGGCGATCGAGCAGGTCCACCACCACCTCGCGCGGCATGCGCGTCGAGATCGAGGCCATGAACGGGGTCGTCGAGGCCTGCCCGTTCCAGACGACGAGCGCGTTGTCCCCGAGGGTCGGGAGCGTCTCGTCGATGAAGTCCATGCCGCCCGGCACGACGGGCCCCGGCTCCGGCCCGACCACGCGCACGCCCTCCGGCGCCGCGACGAGCGCGGTGCAGGCCATCAGCGGTTGCATGCTGCGGGGGGAGGTCGGCACGAACACCTCGCGGCAGCGCTCGTCCGGGGCGCAGTCCACGTGGCTCCCGCAGGGCTCCACGCAGACGCCGCTCGTCGCGCAGAGGCCGCGGTCGCACTGCTCGGCCGTGCGGCACGCCTCGCCGAGCGGGAAGCCGCCGGGGTCGGTCGCGCCGCACGCGAGCGGGAGCGGGACGAGGTCGGCCGGCGGCTCGCCGACGGCGCGTCGGCAAACCCCTCCGCCGCAGTCCGCGTCACGCTGACAGGGACCTTCGATGACCACGCCCGAATCGACGCCCGAGTCGACCCCGGAGTCGGGAGCGGGGGCGACGCCCGAATCCTCCCCCGCGTCGCGCGCGGCCCCGGCGTCCACTTCGGGGGGGTCGACCGCGAGCACGGAGCGGGCTCCGCAGCCGCCCAGCGTCGCGCCGATCATCCACAGGAGCGAGACGAAGACGGGACGACGCATTCACGTGCATGTAGCATGCGAGGCCGTTTCGGGCTTTCGTTTCACGCGGTTTCACGCCATGCTGCGGGCAGCCGCGCGGACCCTCCGAGCGGATCGGGCCGGGTTCACCGGACCGTGAAAGGCTCCCCCATCTCGAACGAAGATCAGGCCGTGCGTGAGGCGAGTGACGACGACCGTCGCGCGCGCGCCATCGAAGGGGGCCGTGCCTGGGCAGCCAGCGTGCGTGAGACCGTGCACGCCGAGGGGCGCCCGGCCGCGGGCGGATGGCCTGGCACCGTGACCGAGGCGCGCGCGCGCGTCAGCGCCGCGGTCCCGGGCACGCTGCCTCCCGAGGTGCAGCGCGCCCTCGCGAAGCTCCTCTACTCGACCGCCCGCGACGCCTGGCTCGAGCAGCGCGAGCCGCGCGAAGAGTAGACCTCGATCCGCGCGCTCCATCGAGCGGCCACACGTGCTACCGCTACGGCATGGCGCGTCACACGCTCCAAGTGAACGGCAGCCCGGTCACCGTCGAGGTGTCGGACGACACGCCGCTCCTCTGGGTGCTGCGGGACACGCTCGGCCTGACCGGCACGAAGTACGGCTGCGGCATCTCGCAGTGCGGCGCGTGCACGGTGCACGTCGATGGCGAGCCGGTGCGCTCGTGCGTGCTGCCCATCGCGCGCGTCGACGGAGAGGTCCGCACCATCGAGGCCCTCGGAGGAGAGCACCCGCTGCACCGCGCCTGGGTGGAAGAGAACGTGCCCCAGTGCGGCTACTGCCAGAGCGGCCAGATCATGAGCGCCGCCGCCCTGCTCGCGCGCACGCCGCGCCCCGCGTCGCGGGACATCGACGAGGCGATGCGAGGCAACCTCTGCCGCTGCGGCACGTACGGCCGGATCCGCCGCGCGATCCTCCGAGCGGCGGGTCTCGATCCCGATCCCGATCCCGATCCCGATCCCGATCCCGATCCCGATCCCGATCCCGATCCCGACCCCGATCCCGACCCCGAACCCGATCCCGATCCCGATCCCGATCCCGCCTCCGCGACCGCACCGACCCGCGAGAACCCCGATGGCTGACGCGCGCGCACCCGCCTCCGCATCCGCACCCGCGACTGCATCCGCGACCGCATCCGCACCCGCCTCCGCGACCGCACCCGCGACCGCATCCGCACCCGCCTCCGCGACCGCACCCGCCTCCGCGACCGCACCCGCCTCCGCGACCGCACCCGCCTCCGCGACCGCTTCCGCCTCCGCGACCGCACCCGCCTCCGCGACCGCATCCGCCTCCGCGACCGCATCCGCCTCCGCGACCGCATCCGCCTCCGCGATCGCATCCGCGACCGCATCCGCCTCCGCGACCGCATGCCGCTGCCGCTGCCGCTCCCGCTCCCGCTGCCGCTGCCGCTTTCACTGCCCCTCCCGCTGCCGCTGCGCCTGCGGCTCCCGCTCCAGCTGCCGCTCCCGCTGCCGCTCCCGCTGCCGCTCCCGCTCCCGCTCCCGCTCCCGAGTCCGCTGCTGCGTCTGGGACACAGATCTCGGCTTTCGTCCCGTCTTCGCGCCAGGTCAAACTGCCGCAACGTGGGTGGCGCTCGTCCTCCGCCATCGACGGTGCCGGACGCGTGCGGGCGAGTAAAGGAGGCCTACGGCCCCAGCCTGCGGCTGGCTTCGGGCGCTGCGCGCCCTCGTCCTTGACTAGCCCACCCGCGTCCTGCGGCGGGCGGGGTGAGGACGAAGGGTGTCAGGTCGACATCCGGGTTGTCTCCGACGGAGGGGCGAGATGCTCCGGATCACCGAAGA
>JAVJQK010000084.1 GCA_040218145.1 Sandaracinaceae bacterium
GGGCGCGCGCATCCTGGCGGGCCAGTCGATGTCGGTGACGCAGAAGCAGTCTCCGCGCGTGCAGACTGACGGGGAGGAGACGACGAAGCGGCTGGTCACTCTGCGTGGAACGCGCAAGTCGTCAGCCCCCACGGACTCGCCGCCGAAGCCCGAGCCGCCGCGCGACGAGCCCGACCCGAGCGCCACTGCACGCGATGAGCGCGACCCCGGCGAGCCACCGGACGAACCCGGCGACAAGTAGGCTCCGCGCGGCTCGATGACGGCTCGAGCCGCGCACAGCTGCGTCCGTCGCGGGCGGGCTCGCGGACAAATCCGTTGGCTGTGTACGTATCCGCGGCATTTGGCCGCGAAGATCTGCAATATCGACGAGCGGGCAGCAGGGGCTGCCGCCGAAGCTCTTGCGGCCGCCCCCTGGGAGAGGCGGCGCCGGGGAGCACCCGGGAAGAACGGGCTCTGGGAGAGGCGGCGCCGGGGAGCACCGGGGAAGAACGGGCTGCGCGAGAGGCAGTGCGGGGGAGCACCTGGGAGGCACGGGCCACGCGAGACGCGGGTTCCGTCGCCAGCTGAAGGCCCGGCGCGCGCGCTTCCCCCCTCAGAGCGCGTCGGCGAGGAAGTCGGCCACGAGCTCTATCGTGGCCGGCGCGGCGCCGAACATGTTCGTGCCGTGCGCGCCGTCCGCCACCTCCTCGAACCGCCAGCTCGCTGAACCGTCCGCCTCGAAGGCGGCGCTCCACGCGCGCTCCTCGGTCGAGTAGAGGAAGAGCAGCGGCAGCGGGTCGAGGGCGTCGCGGTGATCGGCGATGGCGTTCTGGTTCTCGGTGTACCCGCCGCCGGTGAGGAACGCGATGGCGCTCGGGCCCGAGACGGCGCCGGGGTCGACGGTGAAATCGAGCACCGACGTGGTGCCGTTGCTCGCCCCGACGAGGGCGTACGGCACGTCGGGGACGCACGGGTCGTCGACCAGCCACTGTACCGCGGCAAGCACGTCGAGCCGACCCGCTGGCCCTTCGTAGGCCTCTACCGGATCGCCCTCCGAGCCTCCCGCTCCGCGGCGGTCGACGTTGAGCACGGCGAGGCCGCGCTCGGTCAGCGCATCGAGGAGCTCGGCCGGGTAGTTCCCGCGCGTGTTGAAGGGCGGGATCATGTGGAAGAGCGCCACCGCGCCACGGATCTCGCCCGCGGGGCGCAGCGCGTCCGCCTCGAGCGTGACCCCGTCCTCGGTGGTCAGGGTCACCGTCTCCGCCAGCTCGCAGCGCCCGGCGTCCGGCAGGCCCGTGTCCGGAGCGCCAGCGTCCGGCAGACCCGTGTCCACCGAGCCGGCGTCCGAAGGATTGCGCGCCTCGCCTTCGCACGCGCCGAGGACGAACATGAGGAGGGGAAGACAGCCGAATCCGCGCATGCCGCACCGTACGCCGGCGCTCGGGTCCTGGTAACCCACCGGGTGGGGTGCTACCTGCGACGACGGTGGGCACCGCTGCGATCTTGTTGACCGTCTATGTCTGCCTCGCGCTGGGTACGAGCTTCCTCTGCTCGATCCTCGAGGCTGCGCTCCTCTCCACCCGCGAGGTGACCCTCACCCGTCGGACCGAGGAGGGGGACGCGGGCGCCAAGCGCCTGCTCAAGATCAAGCGCGAGCGCATCGACGACGCCATCAGCGCGATCCTCACGCTCAACACCATCGCGCACACCGTCGGCTCGACCATGGCCGGCGCGCAGGCCGCGATCGTCTTCGGCGACCAGTGGGTCGGCGTCTTCAGCGGCGTGCTCACGTTCCTGGTGCTGGTCGTCACCGAGATCATCCCGAAGACCCTCGGCACGGTCTACGCGGAGCGCCTCACCGGCTTCGTCGGAAGCACGATCTCGGTCCTGATGATCGGCCTCAAGCCGGTCCTCTTCTTCACCCGGCTGCTGACGGGCCTCTTCACCAAGCAGGGCCACGAGACGCGGGTGTCCCGCCGCGAGGTCGCCGCGCTCGTCGGCATGGCGCGCCGGCAGGGCTCGATCCGGGAGGACCTCACCCTCGCGCTCGGCAACCTGCTGCGCTTCGACGAGGTGCGCGTCTCCGACATCATGACCCCCCGGACGGTCACGTGGATGCTGCCCTCCGACGCGACGGTCGAGGATCTCCTCGCCGAGCGGGAGCACGCGGTCTTCAGCCGCCTGCCGCTCTTCGAGGACGAGCGCGATCACGTCAAGGGCTACGTGCTCGTCCGCGAGGTGCTCGCCCACGCCGCGCGCACGGGGGACCTGAAGCGCGAGCTCCGTGAGCACATCCGGCCCATCAAGGTCGTGCCGGAGACGATCAACGTCTCGCGCCTCCTCGAGCAGCTCCTCGAGTGGCGCGAGCACGCGGCGGTGGTGGTCGACGAGTTCGGCGGCATGGAGGGCCTCGTCACGCTCGAGGACGTGCTCGAGACCCTGCTCGGCAAGGAGATCCTCGACGAGCTCGACACGGTGGCCGATCTCCGCGAGCTGGCGGTGGAGCTGCGCGATCGGCGCATGCAGCGCCGGACCGGCGAGTTCGACAAGGACGCCTGATCAGGTGCCGCGGCGCCCGGATCCGCCGCGATCGGCGCAGTTGCCGCCGTCGGAGTCCGTGATGCCGCTCCCCTGGACGCCGTAGTTCGCCGGGTCGGCGCACTGTCCCGCGTCCCCGTCGGTCACTCCGGTCGGGCCCCGCCCGTAGCCGGCCGCGTCGGCCCGGTAGCCGGCGTCGTTGTCGGTGTAGCCGCCGACCGTGACGGGGACGGTCGCCGGCTCGTCCACATAGACCGTCCCGCAGCCGCTCGCGATCGCCGCCGTGGCCGCGCCGGCGCCCAGCACGCCGAACATTCTCCGGCGCCCGACCCGCCGCGGGCCTTCCTCGAAGTCCTCGTCCCGCAGGGTGCGCGCCTTCGCCTTTTTCTCCCCGTCTTCCGCCATACCCTCACCTCCGGAGCGGAGCGTACCCCACGCAGTCCGAGGCGAAAATGCCGCGCGTGACGGACAGCCGAGGCCGCGTCTCCGGCCGCGGACGAAGGGACCAATCCGTGTGCAATCGTTCCCGTTGTCGGCCGTCGGCTGGTAAGCTGGGCGCATCGTGCGGCGATTCACGCTGGAGTTGGGTGATCACGAAGTTCTCCTCACCCCGGGTCACTGGCGCATCGGGCGGGACCCGGCGTGCGAGCTTCGTATCGACGACGAGTCGGTGAGCCGGCGGCACGCCAGCCTCCGGGTCTCGGAGATCGCGGTCGAGCTGACCGACCACGGCAGCCGCAACGGCGTGCGCGTCAACGGGGACCGGGTCTACGGCTCGGTGCAGCTCGCCCCGGGGGACGTGCTCGACGTGGGGCCGCGCAAGCTCACCCTGCGCGAGCAGGGCCCGGCCGACTCCATCGACAAGGTCACGCGGCCCATGCCCAAGCTGCCGCGCGAGGGGAGCGACAGCCTCTCGCTGCTCAGCCCTCGGGAGCGTGAGGTCTTCGAGCGGCTCGCGCGCGGCCAGACCCAGCGCGAGGTGGCGGAGGAGCTCGGCCTGAGCGTCAAGACCGTCGAGACCTACCGCGCCCGCATCGGGGACAAGCTCGGCCTGAAGACCCGCGCCGATCTGGTGCAGTTCGCCCTCGAGTCCGGCGTTCTGCGCCCGTAGACGGCGGCGCGCGATCAGTCTCGCGGGCGCGGGTTGGCGGGGAGGCGGACCCCGAGACTCGAGCCTCGAGCGCCGTGTGGCTGAACGCACCTCGCCTTCCACCTTCGCCAGGAGGACGACGGAGTCGTCGGGCACCTCGCCGTCGAGCGGGTACTCCGCGACGTCCACGCTCCCGGTCGAGAGATCGAGCCGGAAGCATGGGACCGCCTCGTCGATCATCGGGCGTCGCTGATGGGCGGCGAGGAGCTGCAGTACGTCGCCCCGGATCCGCGCGGCGGCCGCGTGGAGGAACCAGTGGGGTGTGGGTGCGGGTGGCTGTCAACGCCGAGGCGCCCCCGTCGAACGGCGCCCCGCTATCTCCGGTGGCCGCGCTCGTGGATGGCGCGGACCTCGTCGATCGTGGCCGCGTCGTCGGCGGACTTGTCCTCGCGGTAGCGCTTCACCCGCGCGAAGCGGAGCGCGAGGCCGGCGGGGTACTGGGGGCTCTCCATGACGTCGCTGAAGGCGATCTCCACGACCAGCTCGGGCTTGACGTGCACGACGTGCCCCTCGCGTCCGAGCGCGAGCGCGCCGAGCCGCTCGGTCTGCCACCGCAGCATGTCGTCGGTCATGCCCTTGAAGGTCTTGCCCAGCATCACGAAGGTGCCGTCCGACGGATCGCGCGCCGCGAGGTGGAGGTTGCTCAGCCAGCCCTTCCGGCGCCCCGAGCCCTGCTCGACCGCGATGACCACGAGGTCCAGGGTGTGGCTGGGCTTGAGCTTGAGCCACGCGAAGCCGCGGCTCCCCGCCGCGTAGGGCTCGTCGAGGCCCTTCGCCATCAAGCCCTCGTGGCCGCCGCCGATCGCGTCCGCGAAGAAGGTCTCCGCCTCCTCCGCGTCGGCGGTGATCACGCGTCGGACCTGGTGCGCGTCCGGGACGGCCTGGGCGAGCGCGTCGATGCGATCGCGGGCCGGCCGATCGAGCACCGTCTCGCCGTCGACGTGCAGCACGTCGAAGTAGAGGTGGCTCAGCGGCAGCTTCTCCCGCATCTCGGCCACCTTCGACTTGCGGCCGAAGCGGCGCATCGTGGTCTGGAAGGCGTGCGGTGAGCCGTCGGGCTGTAGCGCGATCGCCTCGCCGTCGAGGATGGCCGAGCGCGCGGGGAACAGGCGCGCGGCCTCGACGATCTCCGGCACCCGGTCCGTCACCTCGTGGAGCCGCCGGCTGTAGACGCGGATCTCGTCTCCGTCCTTGTGGACCTGCACCCGCGCCCCGTCGAGCTTGAGCTCGAACGCCGCCTCGCCCAGGCGCGCCATCGCCGCGTCGACGTCGTCGACGGGCGACGCGAGCATCGGCAGCACGGGCCGAAAGAGCGTCAGCTCGAAGCGCGTCAGCGCGCCTTCGCCCTCGAGCATCGCCGCCGTGGCCACGTCCGGGACCGACCCCGCGAGCATCGCGGCGCGCCGCAGCTTCGCGGCGTCGATGCCGGTCGCCTCGCTCACCGCCTCGACCATCACGCCGACGAGCGCTCCCTGGCGCAGCTCGCCGAGCACGAGGTGTGTCAGGAAGTGTCTCTCTTCTTCGGTCGACGCCGCGAACATGGCGCCGAGCAGATCCTTCCGGCGCTGCGTCGAGCCAGCGCCCGACACCGCCGCCAGCTCGTCGAAGCGGCGGTGCACCTCGAGCAGCCCGAGCCGCCCCTCCGACGCGGGCGCGCCAGGCTCGAGATCCCGGAAGATGGCCCACCCGAGCCCGATGCGGCCCTGGGGCAGCCGGCCCGAGAGGTAGGAGACGCCGACGGGCACCTCTTCGGGCGACATCGCGCGCAGCGTCTCGGCGAGCCGCGCCTGCTTCTTCTTGCGCGAGCGGGTGGCGCCGACGTCGCGCGAGGTCTCGACGATGTCCGAGAGCAGCACGGTCTAGACCGACGCCGTGACGACGCCCGCGTTCACGCGCAGGGTGAGCGGGCCGCCCCCGAAGTAGGTGTCCAGGTGCTGCTCCGCCTGCCGCAGCCGCTCGCTGCCGTCGGCGTCGAAGCCCGCGATCCATCGCCACTCGGGCACCGCGATCAACCGGAGCGCCGGATCGGTCAGCACCTGCGACGCCGACTCGAACGGGAGCTGGAAGTCCTCGGTCCGCACCGAGACGTCCTCGAAGCCGGCGCTCTCGACGATGGCGCGGAGGGTCGACGGCGCCGGGTAGCGCCCCGCGATGCGGTCGACCCGGCCGACCAGCGCGTCCTCGCCTCGCTTCAGCGCCACCTCGCGGAACATGTCGAGGACCTCCTCGAAGGTCCCCTCGAGGGCCTGCGTGAGCACGAGCCGACCGCCGGGCGCGAGCACGCGGACCAGCTCGGCCAGGGCGCGCTCGGGCTGCTGGAACGAGGACAGCGCGAGGTTGCCCGTGACGACGTCGAAGACCTCGTCGCCGAAGCTGAGCTGCTCGGCGCCCTCCGTCTTGAAGAAGATGCGGCGCCCCGTCGCGTCGAGGGCGCGGCGACGCGCCAGGTCGATCAGCGTCGGGTCCGGATCGATGGCGATGACGCGCCCGCCCTCGCCGAGCCGCCGCATCACCTCGAGCGCCGGGTAGCCGGAGCCGCAGCCCACGTCGAGCACCTGCAGGCGCTCGCGCTCGGGGACCGCCTGGAGCAGGAGGCGGCCGAAGAGCGTGCTGTAGCGCGGGACGACGTGCGCGTCGTAGACCGCCGCGTCCTCTCGGGAGAGGGGCGCGGGCAGGCGCTGGCTGCTCTTCCGCTGCGGGCGGCTCACGGCTCCGTACCGAGCTCCTCCAGCGCGGCCGCGGCCAGCTCGCCGATGGTGGTGGGCGCCTCGTCGACGTCCTCGAGCGTCGCCTCGCGCTCGTCCTCGAGGAGCGGGGTGAGGTGGTCCGCCGCCGCCGGGTCGCCGTATCCCGCCAGCGCCTCGATCGTCGCGGCCACCACCTTCGGCTCCGGGTGGGCGAGGAAGCGCGCGAGCAGCGGGATCGGATCGGGGTCGCGGATCTCGGTCAGGACGAAGGGCAGCTCCTGCATGCCCTCGCCCTCGTGCTGCGCGTCGAGCCGTCGCTCGATGGCCCGCGCGACCTCCTTGAAGCGCTCGTAGGCCACGTCGAGGATCGCCTCGCCGGCCTCGGTCCGGATCTGCGGGTCCGGGTGGTCGAGGATGGCGAGGAGCGCGTCGGCCATGGCCGGGCCGGGGACCTGCGCGCAGAGATCGATCAGCGCGCGCAGGCGCAGGTCGGACTCGTCCGGATCGTGATGGTCGAGGGCCTCCTCGACCGCCTCGGAGAGGAGCGGGGCGAGGTCGCTCGGGTCTCCTTCGAGGAGGGCATATTCCGCCTCCCGGGCGTCGCGGAGGGCGTCGAAGAGGCGGCTCAAGTAGGCGCGTGCGTGCATCGTCCGGCCGAGCCTACGTCGTCGGCGCGGGCTTCGGAAGGGGGACGCATCGCGGCATCTCAATCCGCCGTTCTCGGAGGAAAGATGCTAAGTTCTGCCCTCCGAATGACGGACGCCGACGGCCCGAAGACCCAGAGCAATTTCCGCGGGACACAGGTGACCGATGACGGCACCGGCCCGAAGATGCTCGAGCACAGCCACCGCATCCTCGTGGTGAAAGGGCCCGACCGTGGGCTCGAGGTGGAGATCCAGGCCACGAAGCTCACCATCGGGAGCTCGAACAGCAACGACCTGGTGCTGAGCGACACGACGGTGAGTCGACGCCACGCGCTGCTCGCGGTCGAAGGCGACCGGTACGTGCTGCGCGATCTGGAGTCCACGAACGGCACGGTCGTCGATGGCACGCCGGTGAGGGAGGCCTACCTCGCGCCGGGCGCCAGGGTGAGCTTCGGCGACACCGAGATCCTCTTTCAGCCGCGCAAGAAGTGGGAGCGCATCGACGTGCGCGAGGCCGACCACTTCGGCGCGCTCTACGGCACGACGGACACGATGCAGGCGGTCTTCGCGCTGCTCGCGAAGCTCGCGCCGACCGACCTCGGCTGCATCCTCGTCGGCGAGACGGGCACGGGCAAGGAGCTCGCCGCGCGCGCGATCCACGACCACTCCGCGCGCGCCAGCGAGCCCTTCATCATCGTCGACTGCGGCGCGATCAGCGAGAACCTCATCGAGTCCGAGCTCTTCGGTCACGAGCGCGGGGCGTTCACCGGCGCGGACCGACAGCGCACGGGCGCCTTCGAGGCCGCGGACGAGGGCACCGTCTTCCTCGACGAGATCGGCGAGCTCCCGCTCGAGCTGCAGCCCAAGCTCCTGCGCGTGCTCGAGCGCAAGGAGGTCAAGCGCCTCGGCTCGACCAAGCTGCAGGAGATCGACGTCCGGGTGGTCGCGGCGACCCACCGCGACCTGCCCACGATGGTCAAGGAGGGGACCTTCCGCGAGGACCTCTACTATCGCCTGGCGGAGGTCGTGGTCGAGCTGCCGCCGCTGCGTGACCGGCTCGGCGACGTCCCGGTGATCGCGCAGCGCATCCTGGGCGACGTGGCGGGCGACGGACCAGTGCCGGACCTGTCCGAGGACGCGGTGGCGTCGCTCTCCCGCCGCGCGTGGCCGGGCAACGTCCGTGAGCTCCGCAACGTGCTCAAGCGCGCCGTGGTGCTCGCCGCGGGCCCGGTGATCACGGCCAAGGATCTCTCGCTCGACACGAGCGGCCCGCTCAAGAACCCGAGCATCGGCACCTCGCCCGTGAGCCCGGCGAGCGGCGAAGCCCCGCTCGAGGTCGCTGACGATCTGCCCATCAAGGAGGCCCGCGACCGCTGGGTCGCGCCGATGGAGCGCGAGTACCTGATGCGCATCGTGAAGCGCTCCGGGGGCGATCTCGACAAGGCGGCCGAGGAGGCGGGCATCCACCGCAAGAGCCTCGAGCGCTTGCTCCGACAGCACGGCCTCAAGGCCGCCGACTTCCGCGACTGAGCTCCCGACGGGGCTGCGCGCTTGTCAGGCAGCGGAGATCTCGTAGGGTCCCGCCATGCCGACGAAGCCCTTCCAGCCCAGCGGGGTGTGGCCCGCCCTCGCCACGCCCTTCACCGACGACGGGAAGATCGACCTCGATCGCTACCGCCGCCTGATCGAGTTCACCGTCGACCAGGGCGTCACCGGCGTGCTGCCCTGCGGCACCACCGGCGAATCGCCCACGCTCTCCTGGCAGGAGCACGAGGATCTCGTCGGGACCGCGATCGACACCGTCGACGGCAAGGTCGGCGTGCTCGCCGGCACCGGCTCGAACAACACCCAGGAGGCGATCCGCGGCACCGAGGACGCGCACCGTCGCGGGGCGGCCGCCGCGCTCCTCGTCGACTGTTACTACAACGGGCCGAGCAGCCTCGAGCTGCGCACCGAGTACTACGAGCGCGTCCTGAACGCGGTGCCCGACATCCCGCTCGTGCCCTACGTGATCCCCGGCCGCACCGGCTGCGCGCTCGGCGCCGAGGACCTCGCGATGCTCCACCTGAGCGCGCCCGATCGCGTGCCCGCCGTGAAGCAGGCCACGGGCGACCTCGATCGCATGCGCCGCGACCGCGAGCTCGCCGGGCCCGGCCTCGCGATCATGAGCGGCGACGACGACATGACGCTCCCGATGATGAACGACCCGGCCATCTCGGCCTCGGGCGTGATCAGCGTGATGGGCAACCTCGTCCCGAAGGCGCTCAGCGACATGGTCGCCGCGCGCGCCGCGGGGGACGTCTCTCGCGCGGGCGAGATCGCGGCCGAGATCGGCCCGCTCCTCAAGTGCGTCGGCGTCAAGGCGCACGGCGTCCGCGAGCTCCCGGGCGGCCGCAAGCTCCAGGTCGTCGACGGCTTCCGGAACCCCCTGCCGCTCAAGACCATGATGGCCGCGCTCGGCATGATCGGCCGCTACGGCCGCCGCCCGCTCGGGCTGATGAGCCAGCCCGCCATCGACGTCGTGCGCGGCGCGGTGCGCGCGGTCTGGGAGGCGGCGCCGCAGCACCTCCGCCCGATCGAGGCCGCCTTCGACGTGAACATCGCAGAGCGCCTCGAAGACGACGCCGTCTGGCGCTGAGTGACGCGCTTTGCTTCAGTAGGCGCGTGACCCGCACGCTCGCGCTGACGCTCGCCGCCGCCCTCCTGGTCGGCTGCTACCAGTCCCACTCCGGCCGGGCGGTCCCCGACGCCGGCTCGCCCCCCGGCGATGGACGGGTGCCTCCGCCGCCTCCCCCGCCGCCTCCTCCGCCGCTGTCCGAGGCGCGCTTCGTGGTCGCGTCGCTGACGCTCCCCGAGGCCCTCGGTGCCCGCGCCCACGGCGTGAACCTCGACGGCCTGGACTCCGGGGAGGGCAGCACCGAGCCCGACGCGACCTGCCAGGAGTTCAACGTGGACTTCACCTCGATCCACGGAGGCGAGGCGGGCGTGGACAACGCGTGGAGCCAGCTCGTGCCGACCCTCGAGAGCTTGGTGGGCAGCACCTACGACGAGCTGCTCGCGGCGCGAATCGCCGATGGGTCCCTGTTGATCGGCGTGCGGCTGGACGACGGCGGCGGCGCGTCGCTCGTCTCGCTCTCGCCGAGCGGCCCCCTCCGTCTCGACTCGCGCGGGCGCCCCGAGGCGGGTCAGCGCTTCGAGGTCATCGAGGAGCTCGCCGTGGGCTCGAGGAGCCCGGACGGCGCCCGCGAGCGGATGGTGATCCGCGGCCGCTTCCGCATCCCCGGGGTCGAGATGTTCTTGCCCCTGCTGCCGATCGCCGAGCTGGACCGCGCGCAGCTCACCTACGCCGTCGGCTCCGGCGGGTTGATGAACGGCGAGCTCGGCGCGGCCGTCGAGGTCGAGCTCGCGGTGGAGTCGATCGCCAGCATCATGCCCGGTATCGAGGACACCCTGCGATCCGTGCTCGAGAGCGTGGCCGACCTCGACCCGGGCCCCGATCCCCAGATCTGCACCGCCCTCTCCCTCGGCATGGCCTTCGAAGCCGTCCCCGCCGAATTCTGAGCGGTCCCCGAAGCAAAAAGGAGGCGGGCGCACAAGCGGCCTCGAGCGCCCGCGGACTCGGGCGCGAAAGCGGCAGCAGAAGCAGAAGCGGTCGCGGAAGCGGAAGCGGAAGCGGATGCGGAAGCGGAGGCGGAAGCGGTCGCGGAAGCGGAAGCGGACGCGGACTCGGTCGCGGACTCGGACTCGGTCGCGGACTCGGACTCGGTCGCGGACTCGGACTCGGTCGCGGACTCGGTCGCGGACGCGGACTCGGGCTCGGGCTCGGGCTCGGGCTCGGACCCGGACTCGGACTCGGACTCGGACTCGGACTCGGACTCGGACTCGGACTCGGACTCGGACTCGGACTCGGACCCGGATTCGCATTCGGCCCCGGTCGGAGAAGCGGAGGCGGACCCGGACTCGGCCCCGGTCGGGGAAGCGGAGGCGGACCCGGACTCGGACTCGGATCCGGTCGGGGAAGCGGGGAGGCGGAGGCGGACGCGGACTCGGAAGCGGTCGCGGAGGCGGAGGCGGACGCGGACGCGGTCGCGGACTCGGACTCGGACTCGGACTCGGTCGCGGACTCGGTCGCGGACTCGGACTCGGACGCGGAAGCGGTCGTGGCCTCGGACTCGCTGGCCCCGGAGAAGCCAGGGACGATCCTACCCCGGGGATGCGGAGAGGACGCGCCTCCATCGCGACCCGACGGAACGAGAAACGGCGGACCCCTGGGGGCCCGCCGTCCTTCGGTTTCGCTCGGTCCAGCTCAGGGATGGCGCGAGCGGAGCTCGGTCACGTGCAGGGTGCCCCGCACGTTCTCGTTCGCCCGGTAGCTCCCGACCCAGACGTCGTACTGCCCGCTCGGCGGGTTGTTGATGTCGACGGTCGGGTTGAGGCCGCCGAAGCTGTCGTCGTTGCAGTGCCAGTTGCCCTGGGCGTCGTTGATCACGAGGGTCGTGTCGCCGCTGCCGTTGGGCGTGAAGTAGAAACGCAGGAAGCTGGCCGCGTTGTTGTAGTCGACGATGTAGTCGGGCTGCGCCGTGGCGAAGCCTGCGCATCCCGGGCTCAAGCTCAGGCTGCGGACGTCGATGTTGCCGCCCGAGTTGATCTGGGTCGTGAAGGGGTCCGGCATGAAGCCGCCGCGAAGCGCCGTCCGACCGAAGTTGCTCGCGCTGCCGCCGATGACCAGCCGCGCCTGCGCGACCACGTCGCCGCCGAACGCCGCGAAGCTCAGAGTGAGTGCAGCCAGGGCGGCCGCGAAGAGTCCACGCTTACCAATTGCTCGCATCCAGTATCTCCTCCCGTGTGGGGAGTGGACGGTAACGGCAGGATTCGATTCAAAGAAAGGGAAGAATTTTCCACTCTCTGAATTTCTCAGTCTTTTCGCAGGTCTCGAGCCGCGGCGAGCATCTCCTCGACCCGGTCGAGGGAGTCCCCGGGGGCGTCGGGGTCGAAGCGGTGGACCAGCTTCATGTCCGGCGTGAGCTTCCAGGGGCTGCGCGGCTGGGCCACGAGGCGCATCACCTTCGCCGGATCGAGGGGGGTGTCCTCGCGCAGGTGGAAGGCCACGCGGCGCGGGCTCGCCTCGCAGCCGAGGACCCGCAGATCGCGCAGCGCCGGCTTGAGCCGCATGGCCCGCACGAGCTGCTCTGCCGCCTTGGGCGGCGGGCCGAAGCGATCCTCCATCTCGGAGGCGAGGTCGACCACCTCCTGTTCGTCCTCGGCGCTGGCCAGCCGCTTGTAGAAGCTGAGGCGGAGGCCGACGTCCTCGATGTAGTCGTCGGGGAGGTAGTGCTCGACGTCGATGGTCATCTCGGTGTCGACCTCGTGCACCATCGGCTCGCCGCGGAGCTCCGCCACCGCCTCCTGCAGCATGTGCAGGAAGAGATCGAAGCCGACCGCGGCCAGCGTGCCGCTCTGCTCGGCCCCGAGCACGTCGCCCGCGCCGCGCAGCTCCATGTCGAGCGAGGCCACGCTGAAGCCCGCGCCGAGGTGGCTGAAGCGCTCGAGCGCCTCGATGCGGGCCCGCGCGTCGTCCGTCATCTGCTGGGGCGGCGGCGTGACCAGGTAGCAGTACGCGCGCTCCTTGCTGCGGCCCACGCGCCCGCGGAGCTGGTAGAGCTGCGCGAGGCCGAAGTTGTTGGCCCCGTCGATCAAAATCGTGTTGGCGCGCGGGATGTCGAGGCCGCTCTCGATGATCGCGGTCGAGCAGAGGACGTCGTACTGGCCGTCGACGAAGTCGGTCATCGTGCGCTCGAGCGTCGCCTCCGCGAGCTGGCCGTGCGCGACCGCCACGCGCGCCTGCGGGATGAGCTGCTGCAGGATGTTCGCGCGCTCGTAGAGGCCCTCGATGCGGTTGTAGACGAAGAAGGTCTGCCCGCCGCGGCCGAGCTCGCGCTGGATCGCCTCCTTGATGAGGTGATCGTCCCAGCGCGTGACCACGGTGCGCACCGCGCGTCGGTCGACGGGAGCGGTGGTGATGAGCGAGAGGTCGCGGAGCCCGCCCACCGCGAGCTGCAGCGTCCGCGGGATCGGCGTCGCCGTGAGCGTCAGCACGTCGACCTCGCTCTTCAGCTTCTTGATGCGCTCCTTGTGCGTGACCCCGAAGCGCTGCTCCTCGTCGACGACCAGCATGCCGAGGTTCGCGAAGTGCACGTCCTTGCTGAGCAGGCGGTGCGTGCCGACGAGGATGTCGACCTTGCCCTCCTTCGTGGCGGTCAGCACGCGCGTCTGCGCGGTCTTGTCGACGAAGCGCGAGAGGGTCTCGATGCGGACCGGGTAGTCCTTCAGGCGCTCGGCGAAGGTGTTGAAGTGCTGCTGGGCGAGCACCGTGGTCGGGCAGAGCACGGCGACCTGCCGGCCCGTCATCGCGACCCGGAAGGCGGCCCGGATCGCGACCTCGGTCTTGCCGAAGCCCACGTCGCCGCAGACGATCCGATCCATCGGGCGCGGCTCCTCGAGGTCGGCGAGCACGTCCTCGATCGCCTTCTGCTGATCGGCGGTCTCCTCGAAGGGAAAGGTCGCCTCGAACTCGGCGTAGGCGCGCTCGGCCGGGGGCAGGGGAGGGCGCTGGTGGGCGAGGCGCTCCGCGTACAATCGCAAGAGCTCTTCGGCCATCTGCTTGACCTTGCGTTGGACCTTGGCCTTCGTCTTGGAGAAGGTCTGCCCGCCGAGTCGGTCGATCTTCGGCTTGTGCCCGTCGCCGCCCGAGTACTTCTGCAGCTGGTGCAGGCGCGTGACGGGGAGGAAGAGCTTGTCGCCCTTGGTGTACTCGACGACGAGCACCTCGACGCTGCTCGCGCTGATCCCGCGCAGCTCCTCGTCCTTGCTGACCCCGATCGTCTTGCGCTCGAGCCCGAGGTACTTGCCGACGCCGTGCTCGGAGTGGACGACGTAGTCGCCGACCTTCAGCTGCCGCAGATCCTCGAGGAAGGCGCGGCCGCGCGACTTGTCGAGCCCCTTGGCGCGAGGGCGCTTGCGCTTGCGGTGCGCGCGGGTGCCGAAGACCTCCTCCTCGGTGACCACGACGAGCGCCTCGGTCGCCATCACGAACCCGGCCGAGAGGTTGCCGACCGTGATCTGCGCCGCGCCGGGCGGCCGGCCGTCGAGGGCGGCCGGGGTGAAGGCCTCCGCGTCGCCCTTCGCGAGGGCCACGCCGTAGTTCTTCAGGATCGACGCGAGCCGCCCGGCCTGCGTGCTGGTGCGGGCCGTGAACACGACGCGCAGCCCCTGGTCGAGCCAGCGCTGCGTCTTGCGCGCGAGCGGGACGAGCCCGTCCTCCTTGCCGTGCGCGGCGCGGCGCGCCTTGAGCTCGGCGATGAGCGGCTGCTGATCCTCGGCCGCGAGCCGGAGCACGTCGTCGGGAGGCGCGGACTCGAGCGGCGCGAGCGCGCCCTCGTCGTCGGTGGAGCCGCTGACGAGCAGCCGGTGCACGAGGCCCAGCCGCCGCGCCATCAGCGCCTCGGCCACGTCCGGCGCGTCGAGGTAGTGCGCGTCGAAGTCGAACGTGGGCTTGCTCTCCGCGCGCCGCGCCGCGAGGTCGCGCTCCGCCCGCTCCAGCGCGTCGGTCGCGGTCCGCACCGACGCCGTCGGGTCGAGCACCACCACGAGCAGATCGTCGGGCAGGTAGTCGAAGAGGGTCTCGAGCTTCGGATAGAACGCGGGGAGGAATCCCTCGAGCCCGAGGTACAGACGGCCGCTCTCCAGATCGTCGAGGATCTGCTTGGTCGTCCGCGTCGGCATGTCGATGCTGTCGCAGAGCTCTCGCACCCGCATGCGGGCGAGCGCGACCTCGTCGGGGCCGTAGAGCGCGTCCTTGACGGGGTGCACGCGCAGCTCGCCCACGCTCTCGAGCGTGCGCTGATCGTCGGGGTCGAAGCGCTTGACCGAGAGCACGAGCCAGTCGTCGAGCTCGATGCGCGCGGGCTGCGTCGCGTGGGGCGGGTAGACGTCGATGAGCGCGCCGCGCACCGCGAACGTGCCCGGGTCCTCGACCACGGGGACGCGCATGTAGCCGCCCTCGACGAGCACGTCGACCAGCTCGTCCCGGTCGAGCTCCTCCTCGGCGCGCACCACCATCGAGCGCTTCAGGATCGCGTCCCGGGGCGGCACCCGGCGCGGCAGCGCGCTCATCGGCGCGACCAGGAACCGCCACGGGAGCCCCTGGGCGAGGTGGAAGAGGGTGGAGAGCCGCTCCATCGCGGCGCGACGATCGGGCGCCACCTCCAGGAACGGGCTCGCCTCGTGCGCCGGGTAGCAGAGCACGTCGTCCGACGAGTCTCCGTCCGAGTCGGCCATGCCCGCGAACAGCTCGAGATCGGTCACCGCGCGCCGCGCCGCGTCGGTGTCCGGGGTCAGCACGAGCACCCGGTCCTTCGAGCGCGCGGTGTGCTTGGCCAGCAAGAGCGCCGCGGCGCTCGGGGGCAGGCCGGTCAGATCGACCCGGCGCTGGGTGGACAGCGCGCCGAGCGCGTCCTCGACCCGCGCGGTCGCACGTTCGAGCGCGCCTTCGAGGGCGCTGGCGGTGGGACCGTCGCTCAAAGCCTCGGCGGTTTAGTGCCGCGTCACGCTCCCCGCAATTACCCTGGGTGAACGTGTCGATCGTCACCCTCCTCCGGCCGCCGCGCGGGATGTCGCGCCCGGCGATGCTGGCCGCGCTCGCGCGGGCCGCGCCCGGCGCCCACGTCCCCCTCGCGAGGCCCGCGCTCCGCTTCCTGCCGCTCGGCCGCCACCCGGTGGCGATGGCTCACGGCGACGTGTCGGTCGACTCGCTGATCGCGCACCGCTACCGCGTCACGACCGCGATCCCCCGCGACGGCGAGCCGGGCGCGGTGGGGCTGCTGACGCTCCTCCGCCGCCGCCCCGGGCTCGACGACGCGACGTTCCAGCGTCGATGGTTTGGGGGGCACAGCCCACTCGCCATGGCCGTGCACCCCATGGTCCGCTACGAGCGCCACGCCGTGCTCGAGCCCCTCGACGGCGCCCCGCCCCTCGACGGCATCGTCGTCGAGCACTTCCGCTCGGTTGCTGACGTCATCCGTCCTTGGCGCTTCTTCGGCGGCCGCGGACGCCCGCTCCGCGACGCCCTCGCCGTGGCGCGGGACGCGGCGGGGTTCCTCGACCTCGGCCGGCTCGAGAACCACCTCGTCCGAATTCGGCCCTGAGCGACGCCGCGGCGCGAGGTCTCATCAGTCCGGCGCCTCGAACCCGATCCGGTCGACGCCCTCGCGGCGGAGCACGTCGACCACCGTGACCACGTCGCCGTGGCTCGCGTCGGCCGTCCCCGCGACCACGCCCTGCGCACCCCCCGCCGCCGCGAACGCGCGGATCCGCGCCTTCAGCATGCGGAGCGAGACCCGCGCGCCGTCGACGCGGAAGCCCTGCGGGTCCACCGCGACGCGCAGTGACGCCACCTCGGGCGTCGCCTCGGACGGCGCGGGCATCTCCATCGGGATGGACTCTGCGGTCACGTAGGCGGCGGCGACCATCATCACCACGAGCAGCACGAGCACGATGTCCACCAGCGGCGTCACGTTGATGCCGACGATCAGCTGGTCCTGGTCCATGCGGCGCGCAACCCGGAGCGGGCCGGTGATATTCTCCTCGACCATGACGACGACCCGCCTACTCCTCGCGTCGCTGCTCCTCTGCCTGCTCGGCCCCGGCTGCGGCGGCCCCGCGGTGGACCGTGAGAGCACCTTCGCCGAGCTGCGCGAGGCCATGCAGCGGGAGCTGCCGGCCGGCGACGCCGAGACCCTCGAGGACCACAACCGGCTCGTCGAGACGGTGCGCGACGGCAACGTCTTCGACGGCATGCGCCGGAGCGAGGTGCAGGAGAAGATCGGCCGCGGCCAGGAGTGCGGCGCCCGCGATCTCTGCGGCCGCAACGGCTTCCGCCCCGACGACTGGGTCTACGAGATCGGCCAGCGCGAGGGCGTCGCCTGGGGCCCGACGATGATCATCGGCTTCGACCGCCAGGGCATCGTCGACCACGTCTACACCCTGACGCGGCGCTGAG